>JAKACU010000008.1 GCA_021821185.1 Bacillota bacterium | reverse complement strand
TCACAGGGCAGGCTACGTTTTTGACTGGAGCTCCAGGTGCTGTTTTTCTCTATGGACTTATTGGTATCATGATCTGGCCGAGAGATGAAGAAGCAGAAAAAAAGGGAAGGCTACAACAAAAATGGTCTGAAGTTGCTCGATACAGTTTAGCTATTTTGTGGATTATTGGTGGCCTACTTCAACTCCAACCCGTTTTTCTTACTCAAAGCGGGATGAATGGCCTTTTTTCCCTAGACATTTTTAATCATTTGGCAGCTATACATCCCGTATTTGTTACTTTACTTTTTGCAATCCTCATGTGGGTGACAGGCATCCTGCTCTTAATCAAGAGTCATCAGAAGATAATTATAGTTGGCTTTTGGCTCTCTCTCGTATTGGCACTCTTCATCTGGTGGGCAGGAGAAGGATTTGGACAAATCCTATCGCCACTGGGAACTGATCTTAACTCAGGACCATTATTCATCGTACTTGCTCTATGTATCAAACCAGCCCGTAACCAGAATAAAGTGTTATATTCGTAGTTCAGTTTCTTAAGTTCATCGCTGACCTCTGCCACGAGTAGATCAATTGGTTTCCTATGGGGACTCTTAAGCCCAGTAAATAGATTGGACACTACCTCCTGTTCGCGAGATTGTGAATTCAGGAGGATCACGCATGAACGTATACCGCCAATAAGGCGGGGTTAATCTGCCTCACCATCCATAAAATAACAACATTATTATCCAGAGTACTACATCCAACCTTTTCACTATGTAAAATCAGCAACCCGAAAGATCCATCGAAGTTCTTCTTTCGGATCGCCAGAGAAACATCAAGACGCTAACACACGAACAAGTTCAATGCTACCCATAGTAATGGTGACAACAACCGGTGGCGCATATAAAATCGGAGGTTCAGTCACTTGAATCGTTCCTGTTTGCACCGATGTAAGAGTCCCCTCATACATTGTGTTAGGTACCGTCACTTCAACTTTGCGACCCACAAAAGTCGAAAGTAGCGTTTGAAAGTTCATCACCTGATCCTCCTCACTGAACAGCTGAAATTTGACTGTACGGAATTAGTAAGATATCTTGATTTGTTGCCACCAACTCAACAGAATCAGGCGTTACAATCGTTACCGTTCCAGAAACTGTACCGGCAGTTGTAGTCACAGTAACCATCTGCCCTTGCTTACTCGCAAAAAATGCTTGGAGGCTAGGATTAACCGTCTGCCCGTTAGTAATTTGCGTTTGTATCCCGGCCACAGTCACCTGTAGATCATGAATCTCACGATTAATGCGGCGTACCTCGTGATGCAACTCATGACGAAGTTCATAGATCTGTTTTTCCAAATCCTGTACTTGGTGTCGCAACCGACGCACTTTTTCGCGCAATATTTGTACTTGTTTTTCCAAACTGCGGTGCAAAGGTACCGTGTGTTTGATCTGCAAGGAATTAGCTACGATCTTTCTCGTACGAATAACACCCACAGCAAGCGGGGTATTGGGCATGTTTACATCCCTCAACTTTCATCATTTACTCTACTGCTCTGTATGTGTACGCATCAAAAATGGCCAAGATCACGGCGAAACGCCATAGTCGTTACCATATTTCACATAAACATAAGGAGGATGCGTCGTCGTTTTCGCGTTTACAAACAAATCATCCCATGTCAGATGATCGAATTGTCCGGCCCACTTTTTATTAAAATAAGCCCAACTTTCGTTAATCCATAATGATCCCCCATCATCGAGTTTTTGAAATGAGCTGTGATCATCATGCCACACGAATGTGTCAAGAGCGACAATGAGGATGTATCCTTTGAGACGCGCCCTAAGGCACCAATCAGCATCATCCGCTGCGCAAATACATCCGGGATCAAATGAACCAATGTCCTTCCATGCGTCCCGCTTTATTAAAAGCATAGTACCTTGAAGTAGTTTGGCGGTCACAGCCCTAATCGGTATCTCTTGCAACCTTTCATTTACAAGAGCCACAGCACTTTCACTGTATTCGATAGGGCAAATACTTTGATAATAGGAGACAATATCCTGCGCACCGCCAATTCCATGAGCAATCGGTGCCACAGCTGCAATTGCAGTTGCTTGATAAAGCATCTGGGTTAAACGGCTCGCCCATTTGGGGCCTACATAAACATCGGGATTAATAAAACACAGATCAGCATCCGACGGGGCATTTCTCAATACGGCCTCAATCGCTCGGGTGTAGCCAACATTTTGTTCAAGGAAATACACCGAACAAAAATCTTTAGCATGCTCTTGAAAATTCAACAGCATGCTTTTCGATTCATCTGTTGAGGCATTATCCACCACATAGATGTGAAAGGGACGATCTGTATAACGTAGTAACAGGCGCAAACATTGCTCCGTCTTTTGACTCGTAGAAAAACTGACAACAACAATGGCTAGGAGATTGGAATCCATTATCATTCCACCCATTCTTCAAGAACAGGATTCTCATCAAGCATCGAATCGTAATGACTGCGCGGGCAAAACTTCGAGTGTGGGTCACGGGCCGTATAAAATGTGTACTTGCGCAAGATGTCTTCCTGCGAACCTGCATAGCCAAAGTGTTTGATCCGAAGTTCCGAATTAGCTCCAGGAAAATCAGCCACCAAGTTGATTGGTAAACTACCGCCATGTAGTGCCTGATCGTTCCATAGATACACGGCATTCGGAATATAGCGAAATAAGCGAGGACCATATTGTGTTGGTGCCCAAAGTTTGTCCACGCGATAATGGGTCTCACTATTCCAAAAATGATAGAATCGAAACGCGTACCAATCTATTTCCGTCTGATCAATCAAAGAACGCACCTCTGTTTTCACTTTTTCTTCAATAATTTCATCAGCATCAATAGCTAGAATCCAATCGGGTTTGGTGGCAACTGTGCGCCTAAATAAGCGTCGTTTTAAGATTGCCTCATTGATCCCATAAGTGGACTGTTGGGAATGTCCCAGAGAGACCACCTTGTTGTATGACTTGCATATCTCTAATGTGTCATCTGTGGAATCATCATCCAAGATGACAATCTCATCAACATAGGCAGACAGATCATCCAAGACCCGACGCAAGTAACGATTGGCTTCATTTCGCACTTGTATCATGGCCGTTAATTTATTACCGTGTCCTTTGCGCACAAGCGTCATAAATCATTCATCCCCTTATTGTGTTCAAACACCGGCATCCATTTCCTCCGAAAATAGGATTCACTCTCTTCAAAATATCGCCGCAGTTGTCCGTGATCTTGACTACTTTTTCCCTGAAGATGATAGATTTTCGATTTGGGGCAATATACTATCCGAAATCCTTTGGTGCGAGCTTGTAAAGAGTAATCGGTCTCTTCAAAGTAAAAAAAATAATGCTCATCAAATAGACCAAGTACTGGCAAATTGGCTCGAAGGATCAAGTAGGCTGCACCACAAACACTAAAACAATCTTCTTCTTCCTCATATTTGCCAGGTGCATCGACTTCGAGATAACCTCTAGGCACATGTTTTTCGTAGGTCCCAACTATACCTGCACCTGTAATGCGACCCTTCTCATCGATCATTTTGGGGCCAACCACAGCAATTTTCGAATCTTCCTTCATGCAATCGATGAGCGGTGTTAACCACCCCGGTGTTACTAACACATCGCTGTTCAGTAGCAAAATGTAGGGGCTAGTACCTGCTTTAATGCCCTGATTGCATGCCTTGGCATAGCCAACATTGTGAAGGTTGGCTATGATTTGCACGTGACTCCATTGGTATTCCTCAATTGTTTTCTGTAAGGTTTCTGGTGTACCATCCCTACTGGCATTGTCGACAACAATCACGCGGTGTGGTTCATCTGTATACAACGCAAGCTGTTGCAAACACGCGAGCAGGAGATTTTTTGTGTTGTAGCTGATGACGACAATATCGACCACAGATTCCATACCTAGATGCCTCCCACAACGTGCCTTTTCCCTATTACTATATGGAGGACTTCGGCAAACGGGCTAGACGAATTCACGAACATCTCATCCTGTGTATCACTAATAATGACGTTAAAAAAACACGTTTTTTGCACGACGACAAAATTGCTATCGTGTGCAAAAGACGTGCCTACTCTTTTAGATCCTGCCCAAAGTTATCGTCTCATCATTCATAAACCGCTTCATAAATGGTAAGTACCTCTTGCATTGACAAAGGATGCGTCGCAGCAAGTGTGCCTTGCCCAAGTCCACCGATGCGAATGGTTTCTTGTGCCATCATTTCTAGATCGGATCGTTGTACACCGACGTTTTTCAAGGTATCAAATGTCCCAATTTCCTTGAACCAACGTACCATTGCCTCAATAGCCGCTTGTGCTGCTTGCACATCATCTTCAAGTGTCACATCGAATACACGACGACCTAATCGAGCAAGTCGTCGCGGACGGTCTTGCTTGATTACCGTTGCAAAATACGCTGGAGCTAAGATCGCTAGCCCACGTCCATGTGAAATATCATAATGAGCAGACAACGTATGCTCTATCGCATGCACCGGAAAACTCCCGCCGCGTCCAGCATTGGCGATGCCCACAAGAGCCAGTGTACTTGTCCACAAGAGATGAGCGCGTGCCTCATAATTTTGCGGATCGTCAATAGCCGGTTTGGCAAAGAGTACAGCGTTACGCATCAACGCTTCCGTAATTTCATCCTGAACGTTGGCATATTCATCACCAGTTACGTAACCTTCATAAAGGTGCGTAAATATGTCCACGGCTCCATCAGCCGTGTAATTTGCTGGCACGGTATACGTTAACTCAGGGTCAAGAATGGCTACCTGAGGAAATAGGGCAGGTCCGTTGATACCAGCCTTTTCTTTCGTTTCCCAATTGGTGATTACGGCGCCACCGTTTGCCTCCGAGCCAGTTGCAGCTAAAGTCGGTATCGTCACGATAGGAAGTGCTTGTTGAATCGGCAGCAACTGTTGCCAAAGTCCCGTGCTATTTCCACGAATATACTCATGAATGGGGCGTGAAGATACAGCCACAGTCGCGATAGCTTTTGCGGCATCCATCGCTGAACCGCCACCTAGGCCGAGCACCAAATCACAGTGTTCCTCCCGAGCCATGCGACCTGCCTCATCCACCGTTTGCGCACGCGGATTGGGCTCGACACGATCGAATATGACCGAGGCCACCCCAGACTTTTGCAAAGACCGTACTACACGATCAAGAACACCCGTCTTTTTTGTCGAAGATCGTCCCGTCACGATCAACACTTTTTTCCCGTACTCTTTGATAATATCGCCGGCACGATCGACCTCACCTTGTCCAAATACAATGCGCGTCGGTGTATGAAGCGAAAAATTCAACATGTTAGATCACCTTTCTAGGATAGAGTATCCATTTGTACTAAGGTCTCACAAAAAGGCCATGGTTTAACCACCATGGCCTATTCCTTCTAAAAGTTATAGCTACTTCAGAGATCGTTGACGAGACTGTCGATCGTATCTCTCGTTAATGATACGTTTGCTTGCAGCTTCGGATGATCGAGGGAAAGCGACACCGGGATTGCATCACCGCTCCCTATCGCAGCAAATGCGTCTAACGCAGCCTGGTTCAAAGGAAATTTCAAGTAATGAACGCTCGTCGTAAAGTCTCGATCATCATGAACTTCCTCAAACACAGCAGGTATGACTACATCGCCCACTTGCAACGTGAGATGATGTTCAATACCCTTTAGTGCGACTAACAGATCCTGCAACTTCTGTTGTTCATCCATCTCAATAAACAAGGTGGCCGATAGTTCATGCTCACCTGGCAACATGCCAGAATAGATCTCGATGTAAACAGCAAGTTCCTCCGGGTCTGTCAAATCTTCACTATGCGCTAGTTCCCGAATCTGGAATAGGACAGTATCGCGATTTTCAAATAATATCGAGATATACGGCGACATTTTGAAACGCCGAGCCCTTTTATAGTCAATCATGCGCTTGACATAGTCTTCGCGCGTACGTCGATAGACAGCAAGCGGAGCAATATCTTTTAACGAAATCGTACGTTCCACCGAATCGCCGCCTCCGTTATTCTGACAAAGAATCCAACAGCTTTTGAAAACGTTGCGCATGAACACGTTCGGCCTTAGCCATAACTTCCATCCATTCGCCAATATCTTCGAAGCCTTCTTCACGCGCTTTAGCTGCAAAGCCTGGATACATTTCTGTGTACTCGTAGGTTTCCCCAGCAATGGCTGAAGCCAGCATTTCTCTTACATTGCCTACCGGAAGTTTCGTGGCCGGATCGCCTTCCCCGTACTCGCGCAAGCGATCGAAATGTCCAAATGCATGCTTCGTCTCACCGTTTGAAATACTGCGAAACAGTTGCGCAACTTCTTCCGCACCTTCAAGATCGGCCCTCTCTGCAAAATACAAATACCGCCGATTCGCTTGTGATTCACCTGCAAATGCCGCACGCAAGTTATCTGCTGTTTGACTTCCTTGTAAATTCGCCATGAATTGAAGCCTCCCCATAAACTAAAATTAAAATTACATAATAATCATTATTACATACATTCATTATACTAATCGATGAACACAAAGTAAAGCGAGACCACCCTTTACGTTAAATCTACTTCACGATGCTGACAGGCATCGCAGATACCCTTGACTTCGATGTGACATTCATCGATATGAAAACGCGCCTGTTGGGCTATATGGGTAAGATCAGGCGTCGCCTTCAAGTAGAAATCAAAGAGTTCTCCACACACGGTGCATACCATGTGGTGATGTGGTTCGCGATTGGCATCAAAAAGACTAGCACCATCACCAAACTTGATCTCCCGAATCAATCCGGCATCGCTCAAGCTCTTAAGGGTATTGTACACGGTGGACACACTCAAATTCGGCAATGTTCCTTGCATGGAACGATAGATCTGATCGGCTGACATATGTCCTTTGCGGTCAATGATGTGGCGTAAGATAGCATCACGTTGAGGAGTTACACGAAGACCAACACGTTTCAATAACTCCGGAATATTTGGCTTGATGTCATGATCCATACAAACCTCCACAATGGCCGACATTAGTACATAGTAGTTATTATTATATATGAAAATGAGGTGATCTAACAGAGCCCCTGCGAGCTCTATTGAACCACCTCGAAAATGCCATGTTCTTTTTTAGCTTTGGATTATTCTACCGTCATCAAATACTGATTCAACTTAGCTAAAAGCAACTCTTGGCGCCCAGATATTTCTAGCTTGATCGGTTTGTCAAGCACATACTGTTCTAATGACTGCATGGTCGCTTTGCCTTGCACGATCTCTTGTCCAATTCCACTTTGATAACTCGCGTACCGATTTGCCACCACTTGATCAAACACAGCATCTTCTACTAACTTGGCCGCCACTTTAAGCCCGCGGGCAAACGAATCCATACCCACAATGTGACCGTAAAACAAATCAAGCGGTGTCATTGAACCCCGACGTACTTTCGCATCGAAATTTAGACCACCTGAATGTAATCCGTCATTTTTAAGCACTTGCACCATGGCGAGCGTCGTACTATACAAATCTGTTGGAAACTCATCCGTATCCCATCCAAGCAACGAGTCACCTTGATTGGCGTCAACAGAACCTAACATACCGTTGATCCGACTCACCATCAGTTCATGCTCGAACGTATGGCCGGCGAGCATCGCGTGGTTCGCTTCGATATTGAGTTTGAAGCGATCTTGCAACCCGTACTTTTGCAAGAACGCAATAGACGTTGTCGCATCATAATCATACTGATGCTTTGTCGGCTCCTTGGGTTTCGGTTCTAGCAAGAACTGTCCTGTAAAGCCGATCTCATCGGCATAATCACAAGCGAGCGATAGCAATCTGGCCATGTTATCCAGCTCAAATTTCATGTCCGTATTTAAAAGAGTCTCATAGCCTTCCCGACCACCCCAAAACACGTAGTTTTGGGCACCAAGGGTCAATGCAACTTCAAGGCTCTTTTTCACTTGTGCTGCGGCATAGGCAAAAACATCTGCAAAAGGTGACGTAGCCGCACCATGCACAAAACGCGGATGAGAGAACATATTTTGCGTATTCCACAATAATTTCTTGCCGGAAGATTTCATATAATCCTGCATCATCGCGACAACAACATCCAAATTTTTATTTGTCTCACGCAGAGTATGCCCTTCCGGAGCGATATCGCGGTCATGAAAACAAAAGTATTCTACGCCTAGTTTCTCGTAGAACTCAAAAGACGCTTCCACACGTTTCTTAGCAAGATCAAGGCCACTATAGCCATCCCAAGGGCGCAGCATCGTCGGCATGCCAAATGGATCTGATCCCGAAAGCGTAAAGGTGTGCCAATAACTCACGGCAAAACGCAAATGTTCCGCCATTGTTTTCCCACGAACAACTTCATCGGCGTTGTATTCCTTAAAAGCCAATGGATTGGTTGAATGTCTACCTTCATATCGAATCTTCGCCACATCATTAAAATACGTCAACGATATCAACACCTTTCTTTGTTGATCACTAGGTAAGTTTATTTATCCAACAAACATAGTATAGCAAAGAAACTGTTTTCTGCCTAGTATAACTAACTTTTTTAGAAAGCCTCTTGCGTGGCTGCCGCAAATTGACTGTTATACAGTGACGCGTAAAACCCATGATCATGCATTAATTGCGTATGGGTACCTTGTTCGATAACGCGTCCATGGTTCATCACGAGAATCCAATCCGCATCGCGGATCGTTGACAACCTATGTGCGATAACGAAACTCGTTTTTCCCTGCCTGAGTTCTTGCATAGCCTTTTGAATTTGGACTTCTGTTCGCGTGTCAACGCTACTTGTCGCCTCATCAAGTAATAAAATGGACGGATTTGCTAAAATTGCCCGGGCAATTGTTAAAAGTTGCTTTTGCCCTTGAGACAGATCGGTCGCTTCTTCATGCAACATCGTATCGTAGCCATCTGGTAATGTCCGAATAAAATGATCAGCATGCGCTGCTTGCGCGGCCATTACCACATCTTCACGTGTAGCCCTAAGCCGTCCATAAGCGATATTCTCCAGGATCGTACCACGAAAAAGCCAGGTGTCTTGCAATACCATCCCAAACAAACTGCGAAGATTCTCTCTTGTCAAGCGGGTAATATCGACACCGTCAATACTGATGAAACCTCCTTGCAATTCGTAAAAACGCATCAGAAGATTCACGATCGTTGTTTTACCTGCACCAGTCGGGCCGACAATGGCGATCATTTGCCCACTTTTTACATCAACATTCATGTTCTCAATCAAAGGTTCGTCTTCTGCATAGGAGAAGTGAACTTGCTCAAACATAACATTGCCATGAGGTGCAACAAGTTCTTGCGGCATCGTTGTATCGGGTACTTCTTCAGGTTCGTCCAAAATTTCAAAGACGCGTTCAGCAGATGCCATCGTCGACTGAATGATATTGGCAATGCTGGCAAGTTGGGTGATCGGCTGAGAAAATTGCCCTGAATACTGTGTAAAAGCAACAATAGCCCCGATCTCAATAACACCGTTGAACACGAGTAAACTCCCAACGACACTGACTAAGACGTACCCGATATTGCCGATAAAGCCCATGACGGGCATGATAATCCCTGAAATAAATTGGGCTTTGTATCCCACTTCATATAAGGATGCATTCATAGATTCAAACTCAGCTAGCGATTTTTTCTCAAGACCAAACGCCTTGATGATCGTGTGCCCCGTGTACATTTCTTCAACATGGCCATTGAGTTGACCTAAGACTCGCTGTTGACCAATGAAATACCGTTGCGATCGTGTTGCAATAAAACGCGCGGCAAAGACACTTAATGGCAAGGTTACAAAGACCACCAGCGTCATCCAAACATTAATTGTTATCATCATGATGATGACCCCAACTAAAGTAATCACAGACGTAATCAATTGGGTTAAACTTTGTTGCAAGGTGTTGCTGATATTGTCAAAATCATTGATAAAGCGGCTTAAGATATCCCCATGAGGATGAACATCATAAAATTGAAGTGGTAAGCGCGATAATTTCTCATGAACTTGCCTTCGTAACTGATAGACCGTTTTTTGCGCAATACCGGCCATCACATATTGTTGTATGTAACTAAATAGGGAGCTAAATAGATACAGGCCGCAAAGCAAAATAATAAGATGTCCAATCTGTTGAAAGTTGACGCTTACGCCTGTTCGCTCATGAACGATAAATCCCTGCAAAATATCTGTTATGATTTCACTGAGAAGCTTCGGACTAAAAACGCTAAATAAAGTGCTACAGATGGCAGCTAGTGCAACGAACGATAAAGCAAGCCGATGCGGCGTCAGATAGGTAAGGAAACGAACTAGAGTAGCCTTGAAATTTTTAGGCTTTTGCACGGGCATACCCATAGCACCGAGCCCTCGAAATCCTAGGCCAGGCGAGCCAGTTTCTTTGCGCGGCGCGTTCATGCACTTTCCCCCTTAGCCAACTGCGAAGCAACGATCTCTTGATAAGCATTGCATGAGTGTAACAACGTATCATGCGTACCGATGCCCTCCACTTTACCCTCATCAAGCACGATAATTTGATCGGCCTCAATGACCGTCGAGACTCTTTGCGCTACGATCAATACTGTTGATTGTAGAACTTCAGGTTTTAAGGCAGCACGCAGTGCGGCATCCGTCTTAAAATCGAGGGCAGAGAAACTGTCATCGAACAAGTAAATGCGAGGTCTGCGTACAAGAGCTCTTGCGATCGACAGTCGTTGCTTCTGACCCCCTGATACATTCGTGCCCCCTTGTGTTATCTCAGCATCAAACGTATCGGGCATCTTCGAGATAAATTCAGTCGCCTGCGCCACATCCGCCGCATGACGAATTTCATCATCTGTTGCATCCGCCTTGCCATAACGGATATTCTCCTTGATCGATCCTGAAAAAAGTACCGCTTGTTGTGGAACATAGCCCATCTTGGCACGTAATCTCTCTTGCGACAATTCTCGCACGTCTATGCCATCAATAAGAATCTGCCCCTGCGTTGCATCATAAAAGCGAGTGATCATGTGGAGCAAGGTTGATTTGCCTGATCCTGTACCACCAATGATAGCAGTGACCGCGCCAGCCTGCGCCATAAACGACACATGTTGCAATGCTGCCTGTTTAGCACCCGGATAATAAAAACTCACGTCCCGAAATTCAACCAAACCGACGTCACCTTGCTCATCTTTCGGGTTGATCGGATCGGTAATCTCCGGCTCAGTTTCAAGCACTTCGTTGATACGAGCGGCAGAAGCGGATGCGCGCGGGATCATAAAAGACATCATCGAAACCATCATGACAGAAAACAAAATTTGCATCACGTATTGAATGAATGCCATCAAACTGCCGATTTGCATTTGTCCGACACCGACGCGAAGCCCCCCAAACCACACGATAGCGACCGTAGAAAAATTGATGATCAGCATCATCAAAGGAAACATCAGGGCCATAATCTTATTGACTTGAATCGACGTCGATGTCAAATCCAGATTAGCCATATCAAAACGATGGTTCTCAAACATTCCACGATTGAACGATCGAATCACACGCACACCAGTGAGTCCTTCACGCAACACGCGATTGAGGGTGTCGATTTTCACTTGCATACTTTTAAAGAGTTTCGTTGCCCGCCCTAAGATCGAGAAAATAGCAATAGCCAATACAGGCAAAATACCAACGATAACTAACGATAGGTGGGCATCTGTTGTAACTGCCATAATGATGCCGCCGATGGCAGTAAGCGGTGCCATCACCATCATGCGCAACATCATGTTCGCCAGCTGCTGAACCTGGGTAATGTCGTTCGTTGTTCGCGTAATCAATGAAGCTGTACCGATCGTTGAAATTTCGTGCAACGTATAATGTTCAACGCGCGAGAACACCTTCGATCGCAAGTCCCGACCAAAACCCATCGACACTTTCGAGGCAAAGTAACTTGCAGCAATCGAGCATACTCCGCCTACAATCGATATAACGAGCATGAAACCGCCCAATTGCAGGATCGTCGCCATATCATGACCAAGAACACCATTGTCAACAATCTGAGACATAAGATGTGGGAGATATAAACTAGAAAGTGATTGTAAAAAAACGAGGACAATAATGACGAAAATTTTCCATCGGTAAGGAGATAAATAGCGAAGCAAACGCATCAAGGCGACCATCTCCAAATAATCGTATCTGTGCGATTATACATCAGGATCTGAAACAAAAATAGGTGGTGACCAAGAACAGTCACCACGCATTATGTAGCATGCTTCATATCCTGCTTTGAAAACCCATACGGCAACAGATCCCCAACCGTAGTTTGCACAGTATCCTCTAACAAATTAAATAAGAGAACGGGCGTATCTGCCTGTGAAAATTCAGCCAAAACCTGACGACATGCCCCACAAGGCGAGATCGCGGCCGGCGAATCAGCAACGACAGCGATCGCTTTAATCGTACGGCCCCCACTTGCTGCCATCGAAAAAACGGCCGTTCGTTCCGCACAGTTGGTCAAACCATAAGATGCGTTTTCGATATTGCAACCTGCAAAGATGCTACCTTTTTCATCAAGTAAGGCTGCACCCACAGCAAAGGAAGAGTAAGGTACATAAGCCTGTTTTCTAGCTGCTAACGCCGCTTCCTTCAGGGCGCTCCAGTCTATCACTTGGTTCACGTCTATGGCTCCTTTACAAAGACACCTCATCTTGCGAAAGAATGGTTTCAAGAATCGCGGATGAGACGCGCTCGACACTCTTTTCACCTATGGTAACCGCTTGTTGCAATTGCTGAATCGCCCTTGCAGCATGTTGCTCGCTTCGTGCATAGACAGTCGCAAGAATATCGCCTGCTTTAACCTTCTGTCCCACCTTCGCAAAACACAACAAACCAACGCCAAGATCAACCGGATCATTGATTCTGTGGCGGCCAGCACCTAGATCAAGCGCTACTTTCCCAATCGCATGCGTATCAATGGCACGCACGATGCCTTCTTGCTCACTAACCCAGTCGTGGCAGATAGGAGCTAGTGGCAGATCCTGTTGGACTACAGAGACATCGCCCCCTTGCGCTGCAATCCATCGTTTAAATTGATCCCAAGCACGTCCATGATCCAAAGCATCGACAACCTCTTGCCTTGCATCAGCAACGGATATGCCTTTGGCCATGGATACCATATGGCAGGCAAGCTCGATCACTTCTTCTCGCAGATCAGCGGGCCCATAACCTTGCAAGCAATGCATAGCTTCGTTCACTTCAATCGCATTGCCGACAGCATACCCGAGCGGTTGATCCATCCGCGTTAAAATAGCGCGTACTTGGCGACCATGAAATGTCCCAATACGCACCATGAGCCCAGCCAAGTCACGTGCACTCTCCAGTGAAGACATAAATGCGCCATTGCCAACTTTTACATCCAGAACGATATTTTTGGCGCCAGCCGCTAACTTTTTGGACATAATCGAGATGGCAATGAGCGAAATGTCATCTACAGTAGCTGTTACGTCACGCAAGGCATACATTCGTTTATCAGCCGGTGCAAGTTCCTCGGTCTGCGCCACCACAGCGATGCCGATGTGTTCCATTTGCGCGCGAATCGCTTCATTGGTCAGGTCAATGTGATAACCTGGTATACTTTCGAGTTTGTCGAGCGTCCCCCCTGTATGACCAAGACCTCGTCCTGACATTTTTGCCATGGCTACGCCTAAGCTTGACACAAGCGGCGCTAAGATCAAGGTCGTTTTATCCCCGACTCCACCTGTACTGTGTTTGTCCACGATGCCAAGTGATTCGGCGCTCTGACCGCCAGAGCGAGCGACAGCATCTGTTAACCAATAAACTTCTTCAAGCGACAGTCCTTTGCAATACGCCGCCATCAGCCACGCAGATAATTGGTAGTCGGGTATCGTATAGTCAGTAATTGCCGTGACAAGTTGGTCGACATCCTCAAGACTTAGATGAATTCCATCGCGCGTTTTTTCAATAAGTTCAAGAAGTTCAACCATCTATTATCCACTCCGCCTTCAGTTGGCGCCTTCACAGGCCCAAAATCGTTTTTGTTTGACTTGCACCGATGCGGTCTGCACCAGCCTCTAAAAACGCCAACGCTTCTTGCCGTGTTCGAATGCCGCCTGACGCTTTGACGCTCGCCGCGTTTCCAACCGTTTCACGTAATAAGGACACGTCGGCCAGGGTAGCTCCACCATCGGCAAAACCCGTTGAGGTTTTTACAAAATCAGCCTTTGCGAGTACCGCCGTGAGAGCAGCGAAAATCTTCTCTTCTTGCGTCAAGAGCGATGTCTCAAGAATGACTTTGAGAATCTTCCCCGAAATAGCCGTCCGTACCTGCGCGATGTCTTGTTCAACACGTTCCCACGCGCCACCTTTTATTAAGCCAAGCGCGATGACCATATCAATCTCATCTGCACCTTGCTCCACAGCCAAAGCAGCTTCATACGCTTTAGCTTTTGAGCTCATCGCACCCAGTGGGAACCCCACCACAGAGCAGACTTTGACCGTCGATCCCTGCAAAGATTTTGTGACCAACGGTACAAATGTCGAATTTACACAAACTGAGGCTACGAAAAATTGCTTCGCCTCCTCACATAATAATCGCACCTGCTCCATGGTCGCTTCTGGTTTGAGTAACGTGTGATCGATACTTTTCGCCAGTCGTTGCACAGCAGACTCACCTGACGCTTCGTACGGCACCGCACACCGTGCTAAAGCGTCTCCACCACGCGCACCAAAAAGCGCGACAAATTGTTCACGTAAAGAGGCTGTCTCCATCACACATTCACCTCGAGTTGGCTAAGAAACTCTTTTCCTTGTGACCATGACACCTGAAAATACTCAGCGATCGTTGCACCCACATCAGCATAGGTATCGCGAATGCCTAGATCGGTTGGACCTCGCATACTTTTGGCATAGGCCAAGATCGGTACCGACTCGCGACTATGATCTGTGCCTGACGTTGTAGGATCACATCCATGATCAGCAGAGATAAGCAGAAGATCATTGCCGTCTAGTGTATCTATGATATCAGGCAGTCGCTTATCAAACGCCTCAATAGCACGAGCAAATCCGACAGGATCATTACGATGGCCATATAACATATCAAAGTCAACGAGATTAGCAAATAAAAGAGCGGGCCCTTGTGTCTCTTTCATCGCCGTAAGGATTTTTTCCATACCATCGGCATTGTTATCCGTATGAACGGATCGTGTAATACCACGTTGCGCATAAATATCCGCAATTTTACCAATGCCAATCACCGGAATATCGGCATCCGTAAGTACTTCTAGCATCGTTCTCCCAAAATCACGGGAATAGTCTCGTCTATGTGATGTTCTCGTATAGGCACCCGATGTTCCAACAAATGGCCGCGCAATGACACGTCCCACAGCATGCGGACCCGTCAACAAATGTCGCGCAATCTCACAATACTCATATAAGAGATTGAGCGGAATGACCTCCTCATGAGCGGCAATTTGAAACACACTGTCACCAGACGTGTAAATGATAGGATACCCCGTGGCAACATGCTCGTCACCAAGTTCTTCAATAATTTTTGTTCCACTTGCCGGACGGTTGCCTAACGTCTTACGTCCGATCTTTTGTTCAAAAGTATCTATAATTTCAGGCGGAAAGCCATCCGGATAAGTTGGTAACAGTGTTCGCAGGGTCACCCCGACAAATTCCATGTGTCCATTTGTCGTATCCTTGCCAGCAGACTGCGGTGTCATAGCTCCATAAGCGCCAACCACAGGTTGGGTAGTAGCCCCTTTTATCGCCACCACGCGACCAAGGCCAAGATTGGCGAGATGCGGAATCTTGAGTCCGCCAACAACCATCGCCACATTGCCCAGGGTGTTAGACCCTTGATCCCCATAATCGGCTGCATCCGGAGCATGTCCCAACCCCACCGAATCTAAGACGATAAAAAGCACGCGATTAGCCATCGTATACACCCTCTTACTTATTTTGACGGTTCGTACGGTATCCCGTCGGCAAGTGGTGCGCGACTGCGACCAATAATTCCCGTCAGAGCTACGATTGTCAGCACATAAGGCAACATGCCGACCAAGTTTGCTGATACCTGATACCCTTGCAGTGAAATACTTAAAGCAATCGCAAAGCCAAATAAAAGCGATGATGCAAGCGATCCAAATGGTGTCCATTTTCCAAAAATCATGGCAGCCAGCGCGATATACCCGCGACCATTGGTCATGTTGACGTCAAAACCATTTAACAAACCTAATGATAGGTAAACGCCAGCCATGCCTGACAACATGCCACCGATAGAAACACCAAGATAACGAATGTTCACGACACTGACGCCAACCGTCGCAGATGCTTCAGGATGTTCACCAACAGCTCGCATTTGCAGGCCAATATTTGTGTGAAAAAGCACATAATGCGAAACTACGACGAGAATGAGCATCACGTAGACAAGCAGGTTTTGTTGCCCAAATATTTGCCCAATAAAAGGGATTTCCGCGAGTCCAGGAATCGTGATCGTCGGTAAAAATGGCGTGTTTGTTGGTGTGCCATTGTATCCATACACTGTATTTAACAAAAAGGCAGTCAACCCACCAGCAAACACGTTGATCGCCATACCAATAATCACTTGATCCGATTGCAAGCGAATAGCTGGCCAGGCCAATGCAAGCGATGTGATAACCCCTGCGACCATGCCGCCAAGCAGACCGAGCAAGGACGAATGGGTAAGGACCGCAATCACAACGCCAAAAAAGGCCCCCACGAGCATGATGCCCTCCATGGCAATATTTACTACACCTGTGCGCTCAGAAAATGTGCCACCCAATGCCGCAAGCGCCAAAGGGGTCGCCATAGCCAGCGTTGAAGCATACAGTTCTGGATTGCCGAATACCTGCAAAAAGAAATTCATCAGCTTTGCACTTCCTTTCTCGCCACAGCAACGACTTGTTTCTTACGAAGTGTGCGCAAGATGTAGGCATAGAGGCGATCTGCTGCGACGAAAAAGATGATAATTCCGGTAATCACGTCCGTCATATTGGCCGATACGCCTGATGTAATCTGCATCATCTGACTGCCCGAGGACAGAGCTGAAAAAAAGATCGAAGCAAGCACAATACCAAACGGATTGTTGCGCGCTAGCAAAGCCACCACGATAGCCGTGTAGCCATAACCGGATTGAAACGTATCCGTCAATTGATAATCGACGCCAAGAAACTGCACGCCGCCGGCAAGTCCAGCCAAAACCCCACTTATGCCTAGCGATAAAACCGTATAAAGAGCAACAGGAAGTCCGCCGTAGCGAGCAGCAAAGCCATTGTGTCCCACCGCGCGCAATTTGTAGCCAAACGACGTATAAAACAATAAAATTTGAACCACCACGACAGCCGCAAGTGCAATGTATAATCCTGCAGATAGATTAGAATTTGTGAGAATCGTCGGCAATGTTGCACTCGCAGTGATCGGTGGCGACTGCGGCACAAAGCCTTGTTGCATCATCGGCCCTTTTTCCACCATGTAATGAGCAAGCAAAATCGCAATGTAGCTCATCATCATAGTCGTGATGACTTCATGAGCCCCGACCCATGCTTTGGCTAGACCCGGAATCACGCCACCCCACAGCCCACCGGCTACCATCGCGGCAATAAGTGCTAAAGGAATGTGAAAGTACCAAGGCATCGAAGCAAAATTGTAACCTATGAAAACTGCAGCCATAGCGCCTACCCAGTACTGTCCCTCAGCGCCAATATTGAATAACCCTGTTCGAAACGCCACAGCGATACCCAGTGCCGTTAGCATCAACGGAATAGCGCCGGCTAACGTGTTGCCGATAGCAATCGGATTGCCAAATGCTCCAGCAAATAACGAACCATACGCCGACCATGGATTGTACTTGGCGATAGCCATGATAATAGCACCCAAGACAAGTCCGGTAATGACAGCATAAAGAGGTAGTGATAGTGACTTGAAAAGCTTTTTCACGCGCCCGCCTCCTTTGCTGTGATTTCGCCAGTCATAGCAAGTCCCAGTTCTTCGCGCGATACTTCACCATTGTTGTAAACGGCGACAAGATGCCCCGCGTGCATAACCCCAATGCGATCTGATAACGTCAAAATCTCGTCGAGCTCTAAGGATACAAGCAAGATGGACCTACCCTCTGATCGTAAAGCCAGCAGGTGCTTATGAATACCTTCAATAGCACCAACGTCCAGTCCGCGCGTAGGTTGAACAGCAACCAAGAGCATCGGATGTCGAGCCATTTCCCGAGCTAAGATCACCTTTTGCTGATTGCCTCCAGAAAGATCCCCGACTGGTAGGTCGACATCGCGTGGGCGAATATCAAATTCTTCGACAAGCTTTTGGGCATGCTTTTTCGCCGCACGTTTTTGTAGCCATCCACGTTTGGAAAATGGCGCTGTGGACACTTCACGCAGTTGCAAGTTATCTGCGATCGAAAACGGCAAAACGAGCCCATCTCGTTGTCGATCCTGCGGAATGTAGCCGATGCCTTGCTCGATGCGTTTAGCAACACTAGAGTGGGATATATCCTTGCCTTGCAGATGCACCGATCCGTGAGCGAGCTTGCGTAAACCGGTGATCGCTTCAACCAATTCGGTTTGACCGTTGCCATCAACACCCGCAAGGCCGAAAATCTCACCTTCCTTAACGGCAAACGACATGTTATCGACCTTTTTGGTGTGCCGATCATCAAAAACAGTCAGATCATTCACCGAAAGCACAGTGGCACCGCTCTGTACTGCGTCACGCCGCGTCTGTAAAACAACATCGCGTCCAACCATCCAATAAGCCAATTGCTCGGCTGAAGCTGATCCGACAGGCGACTCAAACACGGTTTTACCAGCTCGCATCACGGTAATTTTATGAGCAACAGCGCGAACCTCATCTAATTTATGAGAGATAAAAATGACGGGAATGCCTTCTTGATTTAAGTGATGCACCACTTCAAACAGATCTTCTGTCTCTTGTGGCGTAAGGACGGCTGTCGGTTCATCCAGCACGAGTAACTTAGCTTGACGATAGAGCGCTTTAACAATTTCCACACGCTGTTGCATTCCCACTGGCAAGTCTTCAACTTTGCGTGACGGATCAAGCGGCAAACCAACTTCTTCGGACAATTTTCTTACCTGTTCCTCTGCCCTTTTGCGATCATACCTACCCCAACCGCCATGGATTCCGAGCACGACGTTTTCCGCAACAGTCAATGCCGGAATTAACATAAAATGCTGATGGACGACCCCAATACCAGCAACGATCGCTTCACGCGGATTGCTGAAATTGCGCAAGGTGCCATCAAATAATATCGTCCCGGCATCAGGCTTGTACAAACCGCTGATCATCTTAATCAGCGTGGATTTGCCGGCACCGTTTTCACCGAGTATGGCGTGTGTCTCCCCAGACTGAATGGTAAGATTCACATGATCATTAGCAACAACCTGACCAAACACCTTTCGCAAGCCCACAATCTCTAACAAAGCCACAATGTGCACTCCCTCTTGGGCAAGACAAGCATGATGCGCATCATCCACAGCAGATGATGCGCATCACGTCTTTTCTTACCGAAAATGTGTTTAGTGTGCTGATAGTGTAGACGGTGGATTGATCTTACCTGAGATGATCAAAGGAATAAATGATTTGACTTTCGCATCAATCGCTTTAGGAACTGCCGCGATCGGCGCAGCATAGCCAACGCCTTTGTTCTTCAAGTCAAAATACTGCACGCCGCCTTTGAAATGATTGGTCAAAGCATCGCCAATAGCGATTTCCGTTGAAACGTCCACACCTTTCATGGCTGATGTCATGACGTTTTTTGGAGCTAAGTAGTTTTGGTTAGCGTCTACACCAACAGCAAACACATTTTTTTGTTTTGCTGCTTCAATAACGCCAGTTCCGGTCGCGCCTGCAACAGGGAACACGATATCTGCACCCCGGGAGATCAGGGACAAAGCATCCTCTTTCCCTAATCCTGGGTCAGTAAAGCTGTTCGCCCAATCAATTAGGACGGTAGCTTTTGGGTCAACTTTCTTAACCCCAGCTCGAAAACCAGCCATATAGCTTTCAACAGGTGGAATATCTTGACCACCCACCATACCCACTACGTTTTTACCGTTGATTTGCTTCACATGTTTTTGCAAATTCATCAAACCTGCCATAACACCAACGAGATAGCCACATTGCTGCGTATCATAAATGGCTGACATGACATTGGGATGATTCGTGATAGCATCATCAATAATGAAGAATTTGGTTTTGGGATATTCCTTGGCTACTTTTTGTACTGCAGAATCCATCAAATAGCCAACTGCAATAACCATGTTATAACCAGATTGCGCATAAGTAGATAAGTTAGGCACATAATCGGATGTTTGTTGTGATTGAACAACGCTCGTCGAGATACCATACTTTCTTTTGGCTGCGAGCAGTCCCATGTATGCCAAGTGATTGAAACTATGATCATTCAAGCCGCCTGTATCAGTGACAAGACCCACTTTAAAATTCGCATGACTAACCGTCTTGTGGCTAGCTGTTTTATGAACTACCGATTTTGCCATGACAGGACCTGAGGCCATCATCATCGATGACATCGTTACCAAAGTAGTCATAGCCATTGCAACGTTTTTCCATTTTTTCATGCTAAAATGCCCCCTTTTTTATGGTGCTCCAGCAAAACCAACAAAAAACGTGTATAAGTTGGACCACCCCCTACAGATCGTCTGTTTTCATTACGGGCGTCTGCGCACGATGTCAAACTTGAAACGTTCCGGGACAAAATGATCTTGCGATAAAAAAACGGGATTCATGGATGGATTGTAATGAATTTGCTTCAACTTCAATAACGGGGCTCCTTGCGTCAACCCTAACCGATCAGCGATATCCCTTGTAGCCATCGCTACTTCAATATTGCTGTGAGCTACCGTAATAACCTGTCCCAATCGCGTCTCTAGGTACGCCATAAGGGATTCTCCCAAGGGGTTAAACTCATCAGGCATATAGCGGTTTGGCATAATATCAACACAATACATAATAGGAATACCATCTGCTGTACGAACTCTATGTATCTCACCTATCGTATCGTCAACCGCAGTTTGAAAGAGTTCCTTTTCTATCTGCGATGGAGGGCGACGTATCCAATGAACATCTTGCGTACCCGGTTCATAACCATGACTTAAAATCCACTGTGTCGTACTCACCAGTGTCTCTAAGCCCCCGGTGATCTCTTCCTTTTGTCCAACAAACGTTCCAATGCCACGTCGACGAACAAGAATTCCTTTATTGACCAAATACGAGATACCTTCGCGAAGTGTGGCCCGACTGACGCGAAATGCCTCAGCCAATTCACTTTCTGAGGGAATACGATCCCCAAATTCCCATTGACCCGACTCGATTTTTTCTTTAATTTGTTCCACTACCTCAGCATAAAGTAGCGGGCGCGTAGGATAGGCAGTCATGGCATCTCTCCATCCCATTAGACGTCTGACATCAGATGTTAGACAAAGTATAATACGAGGGTAAAGATGTTTCAAGAACTTTCTTTACGCGATATTTATAGCTATAATAACGACATTCTTTTCCACAAAGGACGGTGCAAAATATGAGTATACATATAGAAGCTCGCGATGGTGATATAGCTGATGTTGTTCTGTTGCCTGGCGATCCACTAAGGGCTGAGCATATCGCCAATACGTTTTTTGAAAATCCTGTGTGCTACACAAAAGTCAGAGGAATGTTAGGGTATACAGGAACCTATCGAGGAAAGCGCGTGTCTGTGCAAGGTACCGGCATGGGCATACCTTCTTTGTCGATCTATGTTAACGAACTTCTTAAAGACTATCACACTAAAACGCTCATTCGCGTTGGAACCTGCGGTGCTCTGCAAAAAACCGTGCACATGCGGGACGTAGTCCTTGCCATGAGCGCTTCCACAGATTCCGCTGTGAATCGCCTGCGCTTTTCAGGTATCGACTTTGCACCCACGGCGAACTTTGATTTGTTGTACAAAGCCTATCTCACGGCACAAGAAAGAGGTATTCACACACACATTGGCCCAATTTTCACCAGCGACACCTTTTATCGCGATGACACGGCGGTGATGCAAACATTGGCCGACTTTGGAACACTTGCCGTTGAAATGGAGACAGCGGCCCTCTATACCCTTGCGGCAAAAGCACATGCCAGTGCCCTTGCGATTCTCACTGTAAGCGATCATGTCGTAACTGGAGAAACAACGACGACTAAGGAACGCCAAGAAACTTTCCATGACATGGTCGAACTCGCGTTAGCTACGGCTTTATAAAAGGACAATCCCTGTGCCATCCTATGCCGATAGCACAGGAATTCGTTTTAAATTTCAGGTTGATCTCGAAAAGAACGCATCAAACGTAAACTTTCCTGAAGAATATGGTTCTTGGTTAACTCCTCTGCCTGATCGGTAATCACCATCACAACAACAGAATACGCCGCTGGATAGATATCGGCAACAAGGACGGTCGCCTGTTCATCATAGTGATTGCGAAGCTGTGTTTGTAAAACGTCGATGAACTTAGTTGCATCAATGTCAAATGCAACATCAAAGCGCAATCGCACTCGGTGCTGGTCATTATGAGAACGATTTTCGATAAATGCCTGGACCAAGATACCATTTGGAATGACTTGCGGATAGCCGTCACCATTCTCTAGTACGGTATACATGAGGTTAATATCGCGCACGCGCCCATGATAAGAGGGCCGCATGGCTTCATGAGGGAAACTTGGCATCAGTACAGGGTATTGCCAGGTAACCAAGCCGATCGTATCGCCGATATGAAAAGGGTGAAACAGGATCAGCCAAATGCCTCCGATAATATTGGCAAACACCTGTTGGCCTGCTAAACCGATAATGACAGTGACGAACGCTCCACCAAAGACCACACTCGACAATCCGACGCCAAGTGCACCTAAGACAGATAATACGATGGCTCCATACAATAGCAGTCGCGTTACATACTTTAGTGATGTAGCATGTTCGGGATGCAATCGATCGATCCACTGCGCAAGAATTCGCCGCTCAAGCAATCGTGATACGATACCGCCCACGGCAAGAACAAGCACGATATGAAAGACTCGCACCCAACCCACGGGCACATCTTTTAAAAGACCTCCAGAACGATCGAGAAGAAAGCCTACAGCAAAACCCACGATAATAAGACCGAGTATAGCAAAAAGCGTCCACCCCCAAGCAGCTGGCTTGGGGCCTTTTGATCCAGGCTTCTCCACCACGATCACCCCTTGATGAATAAAAAACAGACCGTGGACTAGAACTCCACGGCCATCGTGTCGCATTTACTATATAACATACCCACTAGTTATCCTGATGGCGTGATCTCCATTGCTGATATTGCAGAAATTCGCGAAACTGTTCCTTACTAATGCCAGACTCCATTGCTTCCTTGGCAAGCGCAATCCATTCTGGATCAGCCTGCAAGGCATCGTCATTTTGTTCAGAAGAAAGAATCAGTGTCTGTACAGGCACCTCAAGCACAGCAGCAATCTTTTCAATCACTTGTATAGAAGGATTGATTTGTATGAGTCGCTCAATTGCACTCAGATATGATTTGGCAACTCCGGCTTGATGCGCTAACTCTGACAAAGAAATTCCACGCTCTTCACGAAGTTGTTTAATTCGTTGTCCTATCATGCAAAACGGCTCCTCAAACTTTCTCTATCCTACACTCGCATTATAACAAACATAGTTGCCTGCGAACACCCTTTAGGAAGGTGACGTTTTGTTGTCTAGTTCTGTGGCGTTTAGACGCAACAGGGTGTAATTTTGCAAAAAATCCCGCACCTCTTCGATGGAAATGCCAAGAAGCCTAGCCGTCGCCATAAGCTCTATCCATTCTGGATCTATAGCTTCCTTTTCCCAACCCCGTAAATAAGGATCTTGCATGCATCTAGCCCCCAACATGCGTGTCTGGCACTTTCTGTTGGCAGCCCAGCGTTCATAGCCATTTCCATCTATATCCATCTCTCTTCATGGCCTTAGAACTGTGACTTTGCGTCCCTGCTTTTCAGTCAGGTTTGCCCTTTCTTGAAAGAAACCCCTGTCTTTATCTTATGAGCAGTAAGGAAAAATAGGCGAGGTATTTCAGCAAAAAGCCGACGAACTTTTGGGGTACGATAATGGGCGCAGTCAACACGTGCGTTTGCGCGAGTAATTGTCGAAATATTCCTTCAAAACGCATTTATTTCAGGAAATCTCGATACGTTGGTAATAGACCAGTAACGAGTTGTTAGGTCACCAGGCGCTAAGTTTGAAGCATTTTCACTTGATGGAGCAGCGGTCGGTAAATTCAGATGTTCTCCCCAACCGATATAAAGCCGGTTGGGGAGGTGATTAGCCTAGGTACCAATAATGTTATTTCTAAACTGCTCAGCATAAAAGGAGAAGTCAAACACAAACGTTTTTCCCTGAATAATGTTGTCGGCTGAGGGATCTAAGGTTACACTAAACGTGATATTCGTTGCACCACCATTTGCAGACATAAGCAGCGGATGACTGACAGTAATCCATTGACCAGTGAGTAATCCAGCCAGAGTACCCGAGTACAACACGGTCCCGTTACCAATATCTGGGGCCCTGATAATGACATTGAGTTTTTGAATAAATTCATCGAAAGCGGCACCTGAGGTAATACCTGCTGGATTGACAGTAGCTTTCACTTTCGTTAGCTGCGCATCAAGTGCATTGGCCCCATTATTATACACATCCATCGCACGCATCATGGAATCACCGGGAGCCATACCGCCGATCGCTTCACCGCCGGGCGGAGCTAATGGATTCCCATTCGTATCATAGGGATACCTACCTGTTGGATCGGCAATGCTTGTATAAAACATAGGGCCGACTAGGGTATCTCCTTGATCCCTATTTTGCGTCAAGCGAATATACCCGGTTGCAAATGTGTTGCCTGTGTTTGATGCAGAACTTGTAAAAATCGCCATGGTTCCACCACCAGCCACCAACCCCAAGCCAAGAAGATTGATCGCAAGGAGACTTAAAATTTTTGCCTTGAGCATAGTGATCACCCCCTCATCATACGGTGGGGTGGTTTAAATCCCACCCCACGGCGTACTATAATTCCGATACCAAATTAGCTACGAATATTCGTCGGTGGAGTGATGTTTGCTGATTGCTCTGCGTTAAATGCCAAGTCCCCGTTAAAAGTTGATCCTTGGTAACTATTATCTGCTGTCGATGCGAGTGAAATGGTCATTTCAATTTCATCCGTTGCACCAGGCGCAAGTAAATACGCGGATTCAAGTGTGGATGTGCTAGGATTTGCAGAATCAAATAACACTTTATTTGTCGTTAGATCATTAATTGTAAATTGCAAAGCACTCGGCTGACCAAGATTTGTAAAAGTTGCTTGAGCAGCTGTCCAACTTTGAGCATTAAAAGTTCCGGATTTATCAAAGATAGTGTAGGAGACAGTTCCGTTCGATAACACCAGGTTTTCAGGCAATACCGTCACGTATTCAGGCAAACTCCCTGTATTTTTTACATAGAAATCCTTTACGGTGGCAGGGTCGCCAGGAGCGGCGTTCTGCACATTGATCGATTGAATGTTGTCTAAGTAATTAGTGTTATCTGTAGACAACTGCACTTGTACAGTTCCTGTAGAAAACGTGTTGCCACTGTTTGTGGCCGAACTGGTAAAGTAGGCAAACGTCCCACCTGCGATCATTGCAGCACCTGCTGCAGATGTTGCCACGGCCATAAATAATTTTGATTTCAACCCCATTGTCAAGTCCCCCCAAAATTTGTTCCCCTATGTAGGGTGATAATTGCGCTCAGTCAGATCGCGCGTCATGCCCTTCCTCAATCACTCAACTGAAGTCACACTATTGAGTTCTTCAGCAGCCTTTTTGGCACGATCACCCCCTTGTTGAACTTTTTGCAACCTTGAAATCTCTCGAAACAAACCCACCATCGTACTGATAATGAGTAGCGCTCCAGGCAAGATCAAAAGCAGTGCCACGCCAAGCTTTGTTTTGGTGAAATTCAGGTAGTATCCCAAGTAAGGAATCGTAAAGTTGTCGTACTGCGCAATCACACTGCTCGCTGGAACCAGGGATGGATCAGGTGCGTTGTTTGCATCACCTTTGGTTTGAAACAGCAATTGACCCTTTTGCTCAACGATCTTGTGGATTCTGTGCGTAATGATCAATTCATTTGCACCGTATTCCTGATTGGGTGCTTTAAAGGTGATCACATCACCCACCTTCAGAGCATTCACATTACCGATAGGACGATCAAAAATAACCGATCCAACATGAATACGAGGTTCCATAGATCCTGAAAGCACTTCATACCACCGTTGCCCAAAAATTGTCGGCGTCCCGTTACTCAGTCTCGAAGATATCGCTGCATACATCGTTACGATCAAAAGCACGCCCAAGATGATCGTGACGAGATTACTCATCCACCGCACCATACGTTTCATATTGCTTTCCCCTTCCGTTATGGCACATTGGGCAATAAGGTCTGCCCCAGTTCGTTTTGTGCTATGTATGTTCCATTCATCACCGTGTACACGGCATTGCTGACCGCATAGGTGGCGTCTGACACGGTATAGGTTGCTACCATCACTGTGTCAGGTCTTATCGCACTGCTTGCGTCGTTACCGTAGACGACACCAGTTACGGTGCCTTTCGATGTGGCACCCGAGGAACCCCCTGCAACTTGATCGAACTTCGATACAGCAAAATGATTGGCTACATGGTCATCTGACTGATCATCATCTGCCGTCGCTTGGGAATTGACGATTTTTTGCGCCCTCGATAAATCTTTTTGTAAATGTTCCAGATACCGTGACGCCTTCTCTTGCGCATACCTCCCCCATCTTGCTACACGTTGCAAAGAGTCAATAGGTGAAGCTTGCGCCTTGTCTTCGTCCTTTGTGACAGCTTGCGCAATGGTTAAGTAGGCACGTTGCGCATCCGTATAAAAGAGCTGAATTTGTCGCCCATCGCATTGCAACTGATGAAGATGACTTCGTTGATCGTCATGGTGATGAGATGAATCAACATCAGAATCTGTGTAGCCCTGCATCGCTTTCAACACGCTATGGCCCTCGTAGTAATTCGAAGACACCTGATCGACAAGCCCCTTATACCATCCTTGAAAATGATCTACCGCCGAAAACGATACTGCTGTCGTGGCTTGAGACGTCAACATAGCTTCTGTGCCTTGCATCCGATGCGATAACATGAGAGAATTGATAGATAATCCCGTGGCGATACTGAGAATCCAAGCTTGCCGTAGATATATGCGATATGTCCTGCGCTTAATTTTGCGATCACGTGCTTGCCGTTCTTTGCGCGTTCTGTAGATGGTTGCATCAATTTCCCCATCGCGCATGGCATTCACCCTTTGAGCGAAAATACTGTTCGTTATTAAGAACCTCATATCGTTCATTATACAGAACATTTTCGGCATCACAAGGATTAAAAAAGGCGATTTCGTTCGTTTTATAGGACAAAAAGGTTACTAATCTCTTGTTTTCTCGTCATTTCTTCGATTTGGCAATTTTTTAGTTTAGAAACTACGTATGATAAAGGATGACTTGCATGCCCTTGATCGATATGCCTCTTGAACAACTCCATACATACCAAGGAAGCAGCCCGCGACCAGCCGACTTCGATGCGTATTGGGATCGCGCGCTGACAGAAATGCACGAAACAAATGCACATTTGCAACTGTTCGCAAGCCAATTTACGGTTCCCAACGCTGATTGTTTTGATCTCTACTTTACAGGCGTTAGAGGTGCCCGCATTCATGCTTTATACGTGCGGCCAAAATACGGACTTGAACCTCATCCTGCTATCCTACAATTTCACGGCTATTCAGGAAGCGCGGGCGATTTCACCGATAAACTTGCCTACGCATCACTCGGTTTTTCAGTGATTGCGATGGATGTGCGTGGTCAGGGAGGAAATTCAGAAGACGTGGGTGGTGTTAAAGGCACCACGCAAAATGGGCATATCATTCGCGGACTTGACGACGATCCAGACAATCTGCTTTTTCGCCACATCTATTTGGATACTGTCCAACTAGCGAACCTGGTAATGGATCTGCCAGAAGTGGATGCAGATCGAGTTGGCGTCACAGGGTGGTCTCAAGGAGGCGGATTAACCATCGCTTGCGCATCGCTTGAACCGCGAATCAAAAAAGCAGCTCCTGTCTATCCGTTTTTAAGCGACTATAAACGCGTCTGGGATATGGATATGGCTAAAAATGCGTACGGGGAATTGCGCCAGTACTTTCGTCATCACGATCCACAGCATCAAAGAGAACATGAGGTTTTTTCTCGTTTAGGTTATATCGATGTACAACATCTCGCCTCACGCATACATGGTGATGTGCTGATGGGCATCGGCTTAATGGATGAGATTTGCCCACCGTCCACCCAATTTGCAGCATATAATAAGATCAATGCCCCAAAACGACTGGAGATCTTCCCTGACTTCGGCCATGAGGGCCTACCAGGTTTGCACGATATCATCACACAATTCATGCTGGATCTTTAAAGTACAAAACATAAAACGACAAGCCCGTTATGTCGTCATGCACTTCGACGACAAGTGGCTTTTTAACGGGCTTGGTAAGTACGATTTTCATCCTTTCAAAACAGTCCTGCTTAAAGGCGTAGGTGCTCCATCAAGTGACATCATATTATAATTCTGTTGAAACAAAGCCAATCCCTCTTCGCCCTTTTTCAGTGCCCAGCGCTCCATCGTGTCGCGCTCCCCGACATACTCATAAAATGGTACACCATAGCCGCATGAGGTAACGACCAAGTGGATATCGGAACGAATGATCTGGCGAATTCCTGGCATCGGATCATAGTAACGCATCAAAGATGCAAACCGTTCATCCGTTTTTAAAATAACTTCGCCAATCCCATAGAGCTTGACGATCAAAGGAGCCTTGTCAAACGAACAAAACATGAAGGTAATTCGTCCATTTTCCTCTAAGTGTGTACTCGTCTCATTGCCGCTTCCCGTAAAATCAAGATACATTACTTCATTGGGACTAAGTTGGCGAAATGAATCATAGCCTTTAGGCGATAAGTTGACATGACCGGTTGCAAGAAGTGGCGCCGATGCGACAAAAAACATATGCTGCTTTGCGATAAATTCCTTAATCTCATCATCGATAGAAAGAAACTGTGTGGCCACCGAAATCCCCCTTTTTACTACTTGCCCAGTATTCACACTAGCGCATACAAAGTTTTATGGCAAGCAAACAGGGTCCGATATCTCGTCGATATCGGACCCTGTTTAAACGTCTCTATCATGAAACGAATTACGATTGATATAAAATCTCAGCTGTTACATTAGGCACCAGGACAGAACCTGAAACTTTCTCAAGTGGATGTTCTCCAATTCGATTGGCTGTCGCCACAACATTCCATCGACCTGATGGAAGTGTAAAAGACTGTGGCGTGTTCGGATTGTAAATGACGATGATATTCTTCCAATGATCCCCATTCGCATAATCTGTAAGTTCGAATTCTACCGTGTCACTCGGGCTGGTCAAGAACATCAGATGTTTCCTGATCTGAGCTGCCGTCGTCATGCGAAATGCTGGGTGATCGTCGCGCAAATGAATGAGCCCTGAGTAATAGGTAAATACATTCATATACTTTGCTTTGCGCACCCAATTGAATGCATTGATAGCATCACCAGCATTGTAGCTGTTTCCATTGCCATCTTTTGTGCGCAGCATTTCTTCACCGCCTTGCATAAACGGAACACCTTGCGATGTCATAACAATGGCTTGCGCCAACTCATCCATCTGAATCCGAACGGATTTTGGCGTCATTGGATTACTTTGTTTCAGTTTATCCCAAAGCGTGTAATTGTCATGACTTGTCACATAATTGATGGTCTCCGAAGGAGCTGCAGCAAAGTCCTGAATTTGTGCATTGTAGTACACACTACCTACTACACCGTTTTTAATCGCCGCTGTGTAGCCGGTGCCCCCCATCGCAAAACCAGGCTGTGTCACTTGAAAGACATTGCCTTCGATGGCATTGCGAATATTGTCATTGAAGACGCCAATACCAAGGCCCTGTTGCTGACCCTTTGTGAGAAGTTGACTGGCATTAAGGCCAGAAGTTCCACCTGTCCAAGGCTCACCGTACAAGATGATGTTGGGATCTATGGCATGCAACTGTCGACTGACCTCTTTCATCGTGTTTACGCCTAAGAGTGCCATCAGGTCAAAGCGAAAACCATTGACATGATATTCTTTAACCCAGTATTTTAGCGAATCGATGATGAATTTGCGAACCATGGGACGTTGTGCGGCTACTTCGTTACCAACGCCTGATCCATTATAAAAATCACCTTGGTTATCGGTGCGCCAAAAGTAGCCTGGAACTAAGCGATTGAAACCAGAACCAGAGATGGCATATGTGTGATTGTAGACAACATCCATGATTACCCCAATGTTTTCCTGATGAAGACTTTGCACCATTTGCTTAACCTGTGTGATGCGAGCCGTTCCAAGGGGTGTCGTTGCATACATGCCTTCAGGCGTATCAAACTGACGTGTAATGTAGCCCCAATTATAGCTATATCCAGGGTCAAGGAACTCCTGGATCGGCATAATTTGTACATAATTAACTCCCAGTTGTTTTAGACTGGCTATGCCTGTAACCACATGATTGGGTCCATGTGTATTGCGTTCAGTAAACGCAAGATATTTTCCTGGATATTTAAAACCGCCGCTTTTATCCACTGAAAAATCTCGAACGCCAACTTCATAAATCACGGCATTCACGGGATTTGATACCCCTGTAAAGTGATCACGATTCCACCCTGCTGGGTTTGTCTGCGCGAGATTAACGATCATAGCTCGCGTAGCGTCAGGTGAAATAGCTGTTGCATAAGGATCAACAGCTGACTTGGTTTGTCCATCAATCGTGACTCGATACAAGTAGTACCATCCATTTAGGTTACCCGGTACTGTAGCCGAAAAGGTTCCGTTTGGTCCGGGAATCATCACAACTTCATTTTCCGACGGGCCCGTAGCTGAAGAGAACAATTGCACATCGACTTCGGTTGCCGTAGGTGCCCACACACGAAATGTTGTGGCACGCTTTGTCCAAGTGTTGCCAAGATTGTTTTTCGCATAATAGTAGGCTGGTAAATTTAGCACGTTACGCGGTGTGATGGAAAGCGCCGTGTATCCTGACGCGGTCAACCGCAACGAATCCTTGACATTAGGCGCCGATTGCAACGTTAAGCTGACGATTGATGTTTTAAGTCCATCTGATGATGTTGGAAAAACTTGATTGGGATTGTTGATCGAATCATAAACACCCTCGGTCGACGGGATGTATGAGATCGTCACCCTGGCACCACCACTTGGAATCTTTAGGGATACATTCTGACTTGGATAAGCACTGCTCCACGAACCGTTTAGAGCTATTTTATACGAATATGATCCTGCCTTTAGTGTTGCTGTGAACTGATACAAGTCAGGATTTACTTGATGCATAAGAGTCATGGATGAAGAGGGATCCCAGTTACTTGACGCGCCAAGTTGCGTTTGAAAATCACCCGCTACCGTGGCTGTCATTGTTTCTAAACTTGCCACATTGGTCACAGGAATAGACGTACCTGTTGTATCATCTTTGACAGTAAACATCGACTTGCCTATTGTTACTGGCGCATTGAAACTAGCTGTAACTATCTTTGCGCCGTCAAGAAACGCACTGCTAATCGCTGGAACCATCGCCTTTTGCGCATCCGCAAGTGAATAGTACACATCGGGATTACCTTGTAACAACCACACCTCAGCAGTCCCATGGGTGACGTTCAAGTAACGATTAGATGCGATATCTTTCGCTATCCAATTGCCTTGACGCACGATAACACCCACTTGTGTGTTGTCTCCAGGAACTTTCACGGTAGCTACTTGGCCAAAAGAGTCTGATCCATTAAAATTATAGGCGGCACCGCCAAGACTTTTTGGTGCTTGTGGCCACAACCACAGATTCCATCCACTATAGGAATTATCAAAACGGTGATAATGGACAATAACGGTAGTCGTTGCTGTCGATGCTGCAAACGTTGTCACAGGAACTAAACTGCTCGTCACCATGAAAATAGAAATTATCACCATACTAAACAATGCGAGAAAGCGTTGCCATTTCTTATATACTGAGACAAACACAATAAATCTTCCCCCTTTAACGTCTCGGTCTATGCTACACAGATATTATATCATTCTATGGAATCGTTTGCATGAAAAATATAGTATATAAAAAGCACCCTACCTAAATATAACGGGTTCCGTTTTGAGGTATAAAACAGCTAATTGACACACGAAATAGCGACCCATTGTACCAATTATGCGAAGACCAGGACTTTGAGAACTGGTTGAAGCAAAACCGCCGAAACAAACGGGCAATTGCGCAAATCTACGGGGACAGCTATGTATTGGACGGTTACGACAATGCGTAAATTCAAGCGCCTTACCAGTCCGGAAGATCGAGTCGTAACGGTTCGCAGACCCATCTTGGAATTGTCAAATTTAGTTTAGTCACGAAACTCGTAATGCTGGTCAATGGCAATACACTAGCGCTCAGTCGGTGAAGTCAAGGGAGACGATCTTGCGACAGAACTTGGGAGCAAGACCTTAACCACCCGCCCTTACATGACCTGTGGCAACTGGTTGCGGTAATACTGATCACGTTTCATGAGAGGGGGATAGCCATTGTTCGTGGTGTATATCCGTTTCCGGTTATAGTGAATTTCGATGAAGCGGAACACCATGCTTTTGACCACCTCCATCTTCAACGTGGCAAAAAAGGACTCCATTCTCGCGTTATCATAGCACCGCCCAGTATGACTCATACTTTGTACTGCCCCATACCTGGCAAGAGTTTCCCGATACACCTTGCTGGTATATTGGCTGCCTC
>JAKACU010000092.1 GCA_021821185.1 Bacillota bacterium | reverse complement strand
GGGAGCACTAAATACCGGATAACCATTAATGTCTTGAGTAAACACGGCGATACGCTCGCCTTTCATTTCGGTCCACCCTAAAAAGCCATAAGCATTTCCATTATATACATGCTTTGCGACCCAAGAACGCACCACAGAGATTTTGTTTTTTCGATCACTCGCCGTCGTTAGTGCAGGCATAGTATCTTGAACGGAAAAAGGAGGACTATCCAAACGAACCTCAACCGGCGATATTGGTTGCGTAATTGAAGGAAGCACTGCTTGTACATGCACGTTGCTGTTAGCTAAAGCACTTTGAGCATTAGCAAATTGATCGGATACAGGTTCCGCATAGACAGCTACATTAGCCTGAAGAACACGCCATTGCACAAATAGAAAAACATTAAGACACAAAAACACGGCGATTAATAATGTTTTTACTTTAGTAAAGTCCACGGCTTTCTAGCTCCCCCAGTATCCTCAGTTCATGCCTATCCCGACAAATGGTAACCCGGTCTGTGCATCAAGGTAAGCAACGTGGTGATGACTATACGTGACACGATAGACGGGTAGTAGTTCAATAACATCCGTACCAAGCCAATGTGTACCATAGCCCAATGAAATAGATAGAATCGCTTTTTTCGAAGATGAAGTCATCTTTTGTAAAAGCCCCGATCCGGACAAAATTTGCGCAGGCGTTGTATCAAGCAATTCGTTAAAATACGCCAATGGTCGCGACATTTGTACGACGGAGTTACCAACGACTTGAACATGCAATGCCCCCAATTGGCCATAGACCGGCCAACCATCGACGATTTGATGGAACGTAACAGCTAACCCCGGTACCTTGTCGATCGAAGATGGCTTGATCTGCAAAGATACGTCACCAGTAAACCCACCATGTTCGTTGATAAATGCCACAGACGTGGCAATAGCATCGGCACCATGCTGCTGCACACCAGACAAAATCCCACCCGGTTGTACATAGTCAATCGCGTCGCCATAAGTCTCTTTGATCACATGAACACCGCGCGTACCATCGGTATATAGCACATGATGTGTTGTCACTGGAATGACCTGCATCCCTGTGGGATCCGTGAAAAAAGAATCGATAATCCGTGAGGATATTGGGCGATCGATAACCCAATCTTCAATAGGGACATTAATCTGGCTATAGGGAAGATAGACGAGTGCTTTATCAAGAGGGAACTGCGCGTATGGTACTGCTTGAGAAGGTTTTTCCATCCACTGTGCAAAGGTCTTATCCGCTTCTATAGCGGCTACATAAACCCGATTTTTCGTAGTCCTGTATTCCAGGCGATTGGCTGTCCCATGAGCACGCGATGTGATATAGAGGGAACCATCTACTGCTGCGTTCATTGTAGACGGGGCATTCATAAATAACATGGCAAGTGCAGATGGTGATAATATGGATAAACCAAAGTCCAACTTCACGTAAGCCCCTCTAGGGGGAAATGCATAAGGGGATTTCGCAAGGTTATACTGATGACCTTGTAAAATCGTCGAATTCGACAAAATCCCCATGACTTGATGAGCCCAATCCGAATTGTTGCTGACACGATACAACTGATTCCCTTGCGTCCAATAATAAAGGGCCTGTGGTTGCAAGACACCGTTCGGCGACCTTGTGCTGCCATAACTAGGGCTGGAAAAAAAACCTGGGCGGTCGATCGTCAAGCGCACTGGTGTACCCGTCCAAATCATCGCAGACAAACCCAAGCTCACACAAACCAGCACGACGAGCACAAACGTCAGTGCATGATCAAGTCGTGGTTTAAATGGCACAATACGCATCATACAAAATCACCACCTGGATCCGTAGGGAGGACAATCGTGATGGTAGTCCCCTTACCTTCCTCACTATCCGCAGTAACGTCTCCACCATGCGCCCTGATGATTTCCCGGGCAATGGCAAGACCTAGGCCTGTACCGCCAAATTGCCGGGACCGTGCTTTATCGACACGATAGAATCGATCAAAAATATGTGGCAGATCCTGCTTGGGAATTCCAGTCCCTGAATCCTTGATCGTGATGACAGAGTGCATCGTTGAACGATCCACGTCCGCCGTAGCCGCAATTATACCCCGCTGTGACGTGTACTTTAAGGCGTTAGAGACGATATTATCAAGAACTTGATCGATACGGTCGTGATCTACCATCACGGAAGAATCTTCTTTCACATCGACGACAAATTGCACACCTGCGCGGAATGCAACCAAGGCGTAGCGTTCTGCAAGTTGATTCAGGAGTTGTTTCGTCGTGACACGCTCCTGATTAAACACCTCATGATGATCATCAAATCGTGTAAGTTGCAGTAGATTGGTTATGAGCCGAGCCATTCGATCAGCCTCTTTATCCATAACCCGCAGAAAATGATCGGCAATTTTAGGATTTTCAAGTGCACCTTCCATGAGTGCCTCAATGTATCCCTTGATAATCGTGATCGGCGTTCGCAATTCGTGCGATACATCGGCCACAAAACGACGCCGTGCCTCCTCTAGTCGTGTTTCCTCGGTCACGTCACGCATCACATATACAAAACCGCCATGTACGCCATAGGGCCGTTCACCGCGGGTTATCCCAGGCTTTATCGAACGTTCACCGCCTAGCGCGGTGACTGATAAGGCGATCACGCGGTCATGAAGTTCCATGATATGTGCAGAGCCGGACTCAAACGAACCGTTCAACACGTTAGACAGTTGCGCGCCTTGAAGCGAACGCTCTGCATGGAGAAGCTCGACCGCTGCCGGATTGATCAAGAGGATTTCATCATGCGTATTGGTCGCAATAACCCCATCACTCATTCGAGCCATCACGGCTTGCAAACGATCTTTCTCTCGCTCCGTGTTAGCCGTGGCATTGCGTAGACGTCCAGTCAACATGTTGAACGTGGAAGCTAATTCGCCAATTTCATCATTGCTGTAAATCGTCACCGTCTGATCAAAATCACCGCTAGCAAGCGCGCGGGCCGTACGTGTGACAGCGGTAATTGGGCCTGTAATCGTACGCGCAATAATGCCTGCTAGAAGGGCTGACAATGCTAAGGCAAGTAATGAGGCCGTAGCAAATATGATAATGATTCTTGAAATGGAGCGGTAGATACTACTCATAGGAGAGACAAATTCGATAGCACCAATGATTTGCGTTTTTAAGCGAACAGGCACAGCGAGGTATAAGTAGCGGTTTCCAGTTTGCGGATCACGAGCAATTTGTTCAGTTTGTAAGCCCACAAGAGCACCGTTAACTTCCGGATCGACTCGCTTTTGGCCAACCAAGAACGGATTGGCCGACGTGGCGACCACGTTTCCGTCCTTATCCAAAATGTACACGCTCGAATTAGCCAACTCTGAAAAGGGTTGAATAACTTGTCGAATCTGCCCTTGTTGAAGTGATTGCCGGCTTAGGGGAGTGGAAACGACACTTGCAAGAACCTGCGCTTCCCGGGAAATGCTTTTTGAATAATTATCTACAAAATAACGATTTAGCGATTGGATGAAGTACCCGCCGATCAATTGCATAGCAAACAAGATCAAAAGCAGATAAACAACCATAAGCTTGAAGCGCACGCTTTGAAAGCGTCTTGTCAAGCGCATTTTAGGCAGCGACCAGTTGGCAAAAGCATTTTGCTGCATTCGCAATTCCTTCATCCCCGGCGAAAGAAATAGCCTGCACCGCGTCGCGTGAGTATGTAAATCGGATTACTCGGATCTTGTTCTAATTTTTCACGAAGGCGACGAATGGTTACATCTACAGTACGCTCATCGCCAAAGTAATCATAGCCCCATACATCTTGCAAAAGTTGTTCACGCGAGTAGACCACTCCCGGATGTTTTGCCATGTAATGGAGCAGCTCAAATTCCCGATGTGTCAACGGAATTTCCACGCCCGAACGCAAGACTTGTACCATCTGCAAATCAATCACGAGATCTCCTGATAGGATTTGTTCATTTGGTCCCGAATCAGTCACATCATTGGGTGCAATAGCTTGCCGCCTTAAGTTAGCTTTGACACGTGCAAGTAACTCGCGCGAGCTAAAGGGTTTTGTGACATAGTCATCTGCGCCAAGTTCAAGGCCCAGCACTTTGTCAAGCTCTGCATCGCGGGCTGTCAGCATAATAATCGGAATCGTCGAAAACTGTCTGATCTCCTTGCATACTTCAAAGCCATCTTTTTTAGGCAACATCAAATCAAGCAGGATCAAATCAACAGGTGTATGTTCTACAAAATGCACAGCTTGGTCACCATCTTCTGCCACGCTGACTTGATACCCTGCCTTCTCGAGTTGGAAGCGCAAAATTTCTGCAATCGGTTCTTCATCATCGACCACAAGGATATGTTGCAAAAGGCATACTCCTTTAGTATGCAGAATAAAAACAATGCGGCAATTACGTCATAAGACGCAACCACCGCATTCTGGCGGAGCTGACGGGATTCGAACCCGCGGTCTCCTGCGTGACAGGCAGGCATGTTAGGCCACTACACCACAGCTCCAGGCTCGAATCGTGTCGATCACTTTGTCATTATAACGATCGAAGTAGATGATTTCAAGTCTAGAGCTGAATTTTGTAAATTTGCCCTCATTGCGCTAGTTGCTTAAGATCTTTCATCACCTGATACACCGTTGCGATGGATGCTGATAACTCCTGTAATTGTGCCGCTTGTTCCTCACTTGCGGCCATACCGCCTTGCGTCAAATCGGAAATTTCTCGTACTTGCTGTTGCGTTGATTCGATACGAGATGCAATCTCTTGTGCTGATGACTTCACCGTATCCGCTAAGCGCCGAATTTCACTAGCCACCACACCAAATCCACGCCCGAGATCACCGGCCCGCGCCGCTTCAATCGCCGCATTGAGGCCAAGCAGATTCGTTTGCGAAGCGACCTCTCGGATGAGGTCGTTAATGCCTTTCATCGCTTCCGATTCAGCGCGTAATTGTAGAGTACGTTGAGCGATACGGTCGGTCACTTCCGCAGACTCTGTGCCTGCTTGTGCCAAGTCGTGAGCAAGAACATCTAGCGTCGAAAACTGTGTGTCTAATTCTATAATTCCTTGGCGCAATTCCTTTTGATGACTGGCTGCTGTAACAATTGTAAAGATTCCTGCAAAAGTGCCTGTAAAATCAGTAATGGGAGTAGCTATCGCCGTGTACTCAAAGCCAAACAGCGTCACATCGCCCGCTTCAACAAAGCGTTTTTTTTGCAAAAAAGCTTTGGCTGTAATGGTAGCATTCAAGCCTTTATCCTGAATAGTTGCACCAACCTCAACGGGTATCGGAAATTTGTCTGAAGGGTGCACGTGTCGAAAAATCCCTTGATCATCGATAAGTGCCATCCAAACATCAGCTGTCATCGCACCAACTATTTGCGAAAAAAACCAAGCCGCAATCTCGGAAAAATCCCGACTCGACGCCCTTAAACCATGGGAAATCGCCATTACACTGCTGGGTTTATCATCTACCATCGTGACTGCCGATTGCACTGAACCATTGGCTTCTTTATGTAAACGATCAAATTCCCCATAAGCCACATCATGGTCTGCAATATGTGTCATAAGCCAATTCTTCAAAAAGTTTAATAGAAAAAAGGCATTGATTTTACCAGTTTGATATTGCCGTTGATAATCTGCCGCTTCTTGCAACAACTTGGTATGCACTTCTTTGTGGTTTGCCAAGTTAGGATATCCCATCTTTTCAAGCAGGACTTCTTCTGACGAAAAATGCGTATGCGCATAGTCCATTAATTCAGCGAGAATCTGCCCCGACGCATCAGAGGCTCGTCCTGAACGCATGGCTTCATACAGTCGATTAATCAAATCGATCAGTCGTTCATGCTGTGCATCCATTGCGCTGATACCTGTGTGATACTGTGGTTCAAAATCAACAAAAGCCATAATCTATACACCCTCCGCGCACAATAGCGTCTTTTATCCACCCTCTCTTTTCCACATTCTGCTCGGAAACTCCTGTCTGGTGTCTTCTCAAGTTAGAAACTTTAAGAAAAAGCATGTAAAGTGCGTTCGATTGGCGTACCCACAATTTGATCAATGTATTTAAGTCCAGATCCGGTGTTCATAGCTAGCACCGTCTCATTAGGTTTAATCCAACCAAGATCCGCTAACTTTTTCACGCCAGCCAATCCTGCAGCCCCTTCAGGACAAACATGAAATCCTTCTTTTTGAGCAACTTCGATTCGCCATTGTTGAATCTGATCATCGGAAACAGTGATCGCAATACCATTTGTCTTTTGCAAAACATCAAGAATCATAAAATCCCCCAATGCCTTAGGAACACGCATACCAAATGCGATCGTATGGGGGTTCTCCCATAGATAAGATTCTGGTTGCGCCGAATCGAAAGCACGTACTAAGGGCGCACATCCTTCGGCCTGCACAATGGCCATCCGGGGCAATTTATCGCCGATAAATCCAAGTTCCTGCAATTCACACAACGCCTTATAAATGCCGATTACACCCGCTCCGCCACCGGTTGGATAAACAATCACGTCGGGAACAGACCATCCGAATTGCTGAGCAATCTCAAATCCCATCGTTTTTTTACCTTCTAAGCGGTACGGTTCTTTGAGTGTTGACACATCATAGACACCACGCTCTTGCACTTCTTGTTGCACAACTTTTCCCGCGTCAGCAATCGTACCATCAACAACAAACACATTGGCACCTGCGATCAGGCATTCCTTTTGTGGTGTCTTTGGAGCATCGTTTGGCATCACGATAGTTGCCTCAATACCTGCACGCGCAGAATATAGTGCCCATGCGCTTCCAGCATTACCGTTTGTCGGGATCGCAAGAGCTGTCACACCTAGTTCTTTGGCGCGCGATATACCCACGGATGCTCCCCGTGCTTTAAAAGATCCTGATGGTAGCACGCCCTCATCCTTAGCATATAGAGTAGAAAGTCCCATCGATTTGGCTGTCGCATCCAGTGAAATGATCGGTGTCATTGGCTCATTCATCGACACGATATAGGCAGGGTCCTGTACGGGAAGTAGTTCATGATAGCGCCAAAACCCTTCCTTCCTGTTATCCCACTCATCCCGAGACAATACTTGCTTTAACCCCTCAAGGTCATAGCGAGCTAGTAACGGAGCTTGGCAATGTTCACAAACTTGTCTGCGTTTACTCGCTTCATACGTGTGCCCACAGCGGGAACACTCTAAATGTGATAAATAGCTAAATTCATGCA
>JAKACU010000091.1:1708-7390 GCA_021821185.1 Bacillota bacterium | reverse complement strand
TTCTTCTTACTCGTTCCGGGCATTGGCTACGGCTATGGAACTGGAACCGGCGCAGGTCCGTACTAAAAGCTTGCGGTCGTCTGCAAGGTGAGACGGTGTAGAAAACCGTCTCACCTATTGCCACATGCCGATCGATTCCATTGCTTTAAGACGTTGTCCTGGTGACAAAGACAATTGCACATGACTTTTTGCGAAAAGCAAAATCACCGTGCTGCCAAATTCAAACCACCCTACCTCGTCACCTTGGTTGATCGTGATTGGCGGCGTGTTACAAAGCGTTGGCGCAAGCTGTACGCTGCCCACTAAAGTCGATCCTACCGCTACGAGAGCAAAGTTTTTACCTTGTTGTGATAAAGAAAAAACAACGCGCTCATTTTTCGCATAAAGCCCTTCAATTGCCCTTATCCCTATTTGATTGACAGGAAATAATGTTCCTTTGATGCGCAGTATGCGGGTTAGAATACCTTGTAAAGGCGCGTGAATGCGATGATAATCGCGTGGACTCAGATAGATAATCGCAAAATATCCTTCATCATAGTAATGTAATGTGTCTTCACAGAGCAAGTCATCTACAGAAAATTGCACGCCTTTAACTTGAACCAGCAATCCTTTACAGATACTTCCGCAGCTTGACACAACGCCATCGACCGGAGACACAACAACGTGGTCTTTTGCAGCAAGCCTGCGCAGCGACGGCTTTAAACGACGGGAGAAAAAATCGGTCAAAGATCGATACTCTTTGTAAGGGAGCTCGCACTCCTCCAGAGCAATCCCGTAGAATAAAGCAAACAACGGAATAACCAATCGGCTGGCACGCGTTTTACAAAGTCGGCCAACCCACAATGTTAACAGGCGCTTTGGAAGAAGAACAAGCGCCGCTTTGCCTACCTGCCGTATGATCATGAAGGACAGACTCCCATCAGATACGGATCATAATCCTACGTTATGACGTCAAGAATCAGCCAATGACTCGATCGCCTGCATGGCATATTCGCGCAGTGGCCCATAGGCCGGAAGCAGCCAAAGATCTCCTGATGCCATCAGGTCGCCGACAACATCCCGCGCAACCTCCATAATGCGCAAATCGGCAATGGGGTCACCAACCGCAAACGTCGGCAAACCGCTTTGCCTATCGCCAAAAACCTCGCCTGGGCCGCGCAGCTCTAAATCTTTTTGCGCCAAGACAAAACCGTCTTGCGTCGCGGCCATCGCCAGTAATCGTTCTCGGGCTTCCGGCGTCTTGGGATCTGCGATAAGCAGACACAGAGATGGCATGGTTGAACGCCCCACTCGCCCGCGCAACTGATGCAAAGTGGCCAGTCCAAATCGATCAGCGTCATAAATCAACATCACCGTTGCATTGGCGACACTCACACCAACTTCAATGATCGATGTGGCAACCAACACATGAACTTTACCTTCGACAAACGCCTCCATGACCTGCGTTCGGCTCACCTCATTCATGGCGCCGTGAATGAGCCCTACCTGCCAAAACCCCAACTCCTCCTCCAGTTTTTCATGTAAACGGACAGCACTTTTTTGCTCATCATCAAGAGAGTCCGCTTCGATGCGAGGAGCCACCACGTAGGCCTGCCTGCCTTTGGCAAGTTCCTGACGCAAACGTTGTAAGGCAAATGCTTCTTTCGCACGACTTAAGACCAACGTTTCGATCGGCAAGCGTCCGGCAGGCCGTTCTCGCATGGTGGAAATGGCAATATCTCCGTACAGTGTAAGAGCCAGCGTTCGTGGGATAGGCGTAGCCGATAAATGCAAAACATCCACATCCTGGCCGCCTTTTTGTCGCAGCGATTTGCGCACCTGCACACCAAAGCGGTGCTGTTCATCGGTTACGACAAGGCGTAGGGCTGCAAATTCGACATCTTCGCTGATCAAAGCATGCGTTCCAATCACAACGTCGATGTCCCTGCCACGGATTTTTTCAAGGATTTGCGCACGATCTCGTGCACCCCCAAGTAAGCAGGCAACACGAATACCGAGAGGTGCAAGCCACTTTTTGGCATCTCGATAGTGTTGCATGGCCAAGATGCCAGTGGGTGCCATCAAAGCAGATTGCATGTTTAACTGACTGATCGCACTGATCGCAGCAAAAGCCACTGCTGTTTTCCCAGCGCCCACATCACCTTGCAGCAAACGATACATGGGACGTGCTGAGGCAATATCGCGCAAAATTTCAGCAATTGCCTGTTGTTGTGCCGCGGTAAGCGCAAATGGCAGGGTGTTGCTAAACGCTTTAGCCCCTTGTTGCAGCAGCGTAAGATCAAGGGAGTGCTGCAAAGCTCCTTGGCTTACATGCCTTCGTACTTGCACACGCAGTTGAAACAGCAAAAACTCTTCAAAGATAAGGCGCCTGCGCGCTTGATGCAGTTCTTGCGCATCCTGTGGCGTATGCATAAACCGTATGGCATCATGAACTGACACCAATTTGTAGCGCATGCGTAAATCAGCCGGAAGAATATCCGGCATTTGCTCAAGATGCGTGCGAATGGCCGTTTGAATCATTTTTCGCAAAGCATGGATAGACAGGTTTTCTGTCACGCGGTACACCGGATTCTGTACAGCTACCGTTTCATCTTTGATAAATTCAAAGGAAGAAACCTGAATGGATCCGTATTTGCTGGTATAGCGGCCTTGTATACGTATGATTTTTCCCAGCGTCAACTGATGTCTGACATAAGGCTGATTGAAAAAAACAGCTTTAAAGGTACTTCCGTCGCTGCGCACAGGAACCGTTACTGTGCTTTTTGCTTGCCGGAATCGCACCGCGGGGGGGCCGACAACTTGTGCAATCACAGATACTTTGGCACCATCTGCTTTTTGTGCCGAGGGCTGTGTCAGCTCATCGTAGCGAAAGGGGAAGTAATACAACAGGTCATACACACTATAGATACCCAATTTGTGTAACAGTCCTGCTCGCTCTGGACCGATTCCCGGAACAAACAGGACATCCACATGGCGCAGGGAGGTTCTTTCGGGATTCTCTTGCACCGTATTGAACACCTCTTTATTCCGCTGCCAGCAAATAATCATAGACTGGCTGTCCGCCAAAACGCGTCTCAAATTCAACGTCTGCATAACGCAATTGGATCTGTCGCAGCACCGAGTCAACTTCACTTGCCAGTTGTTCATGCGCGTAAAATACCGTGCAGATTTCAGCGCCTTGACTGCAAAAGTTATCCAACATCTGTTCAAGGACAAAGGTGCGATGCGTGTCTACATACCTTATCTCTCCATCGAGTAATCCGATATAATCACCTTGTCGAATATCGTGCTCTCCCATCATCGTCTCACGGATAGAAGCCGTCACAGCGCCAGAGTGAATCTTAGCGGCTGCCTCTTGCATAGCCTTTTTATTCTCCGAGACGGAGGCTGATTTTTGGAAAGCCAGGGCTGCAGCAAATCCCGCTCCAATCGACGTGGTGGCAATCACATGCGCACGTCCCTTGGTCACTTGTGCGACTTGCTCTGCCGCCATAAAAACATTGCTGTTATTTGGCAAGATGAAGACATCACGAGCATGCACCTTTTCTACCGCTTGTAAAATCTCCTCTGTAGAAGGATTCATCGTCTGTCCTCCGGAGACAACAGCATCGACGAAAAGACTATGGAAGATGTCGATCAAACCGTCCCCAACGGCCACAACAACAATACCACACGGCTGTATTTCAGCCGTTTCTTGTATTCCTTCTTTTAGGAGCGGCGTCGTCAGAGCCTGGTGCTGTACGGTCATATTGTCAATCTTGATCTTTTGCAAACTGCCGTACTGTGTAGCGGCCTCAAGCGCTAGACCAGGGTGTAAGGTATGAACATGGACCTTAATAATACCGGCGGACGAAACCACCAAAAGCGATTCCCCGATAGACAGCAGTTGTTCACGCAACTCTTCTTCTATCGCCGCCTGATCAAGCCCATCCGTATTTGCTATCTGCACAAAAAATTCCGTACAATACCCGTATTCACCCTCACCGTGAATTTCCGCACCCGCATAGGATGCAGCCGCACGCTGTGGTTCTGGCGCGTAAATATCCCTTGAATCATATTCATCTTGTGCCCATGTACGCATAAATCCTTTATAAATATGAATAAGTCCCTGTCCGCCAGAATCAACGACTCCGGCTTGCCGCAATGCAGGCAGCATGTCAATCGTTTTACGAAGGGCCGTTTCACCGGCTGTGACTGCGGCGAACAAGACGTCAGCAATCGTCGCATGAGGTGTTTTCAGCGCCTTTTTCGCACCTGCAGCCGCTTCTTTTGCCACGGTTAAAATGGTACCCTCCACAGGCCGGACGACCGCTTTGTACGCTGTTTGAACACCTACGTGCAGCGCCTGTGCAAAAGATTCGGGGGTAATATCCTCCATCCCGGCAAAAGCTAGCTGAAAGCCGCGAAACAGTTGCGACAAAATAACGCCTGAATTCCCCCGTGCGCCCATCAAGAGGCCAAGCGCAAGCGCTTCCACAACTTTTGCAAGCTCGGCATCTTCAGGCAGTTTGTCTACCTCGCGAATACCCGAGCCAAACGACAAGTACATATTGGTCCCCGTGTCTCCGTCCGGTACGGGAAACACATTTAATGCATTGACCTCTTCTTTTTTTGCGTTTAATTCTTGATAACCAAAATGAATCATTTGTACAAATTGCGACGGATTCATCCGTTCTTGATGCCGCACTGAAAAGTGCCCCCCTATTTCTCCCCGACCACTTTAACACCTTGAACGTGGATGTTAATCCGGTCGGCAACAATCCCAAAAGACTCCTGCAACGTATAGCGCACCTTATCCCGCAAGTTTTCCGCAACTTCGGGAATGCGGGTTCCGTAACTGACAATGATGTACAAGTCTACATCCAAGGAGTCAGCTAACGCTCTCACTTCCACACCGCGGCCAGGATTGTCTCGGCCCAATAACTCAGAAAGACTGTCACGCATGCCTTTTCGTGCAGCCATATCAGCAAGCCCGTAACAATCCAGTGCAGCCATGCCCGCAGCTGTTGCAACGACTTCGTCAGCGATATACACTTTGCCTAAATCGTTCGAAATAACCGTCGGCATTTCAATCCCTCCAAGTGAGAACTATCTGCATGGTTTTTCTTAGTGTACTACAGCAACCGCTGCAAGAAAAGGCGAACTATGCAGGTGATTGTTATCCCTTGTTCGTTGTGCTATTATAACAAAGTTAATGTCTGATCGAAGGGGGTGCAATATCTTGGCGAAACGTTGTGAAGTATGCGGTAAAGGTCCTCAGGTCGGAAACGCCGTGAGTCACTCCCACATTCTGAATAAGCGTCGTTGGCTTCCAAATCTTCAATCGGTACGCGTGAATATCAACGGCTCTGTCAAACGCATTCGAGTGTGTACACGATGCCTTAAAGGCGGTAAAGTGAAGCGCGCTATCTAAACACGCATCATATTGACTAAAAAAAGCACCGCGGGGGGTGCTTTTTTCATGCTTTGACGCGTCGGCATAACTTAGCTGCGGTTTTTCACACCAAGCAGGGCCTTTACAATGCCTCCGAGAAACCGCGGCAATTTAATGGTATAGAATCGCATTAGGACTCCCCCTCCTATCGCATCACTGTGTTCTTTCACGGAGAAACAATGATCGCACCAAGATGAGACGTAATAGGGCTTATGTTAATAAGCGAAACGCTATCACTTCACTATATT
>JAKACU010000091.1:0-1698 GCA_021821185.1 Bacillota bacterium | reverse complement strand
TCAGGGGAAGATTTTGTGCCTATTTCCCGCGCAAGCTTGAAATTGCCTCGGTCATGTTTGACGTACCAAATACATAAGAACCCGCCACAAGAATCGTGGCTCCCGCACTGACACAATTCGCGGCTGTAACAGGTGTAATTCCGCCATCGACTTCAATGCTCACGGAGCGCCGCCCGCGATGAACAAGCATTTCACGCACACGTTTGATTTTGTCGATCATGGTTGGTAAAAACGCCTGACCGCCAAATCCAGGATTAACCGTCATGATAAGAACTAAGTCAACATCGGCATCAATATAGTCCAAAACATGCTCCGACGTAGCCGGATTTAGCGCCACACCTGCTTTAGCACCGGATTCACGAATCATCGTGAGCGTTCTTTGCAAATGTGTACATGCCTCTGCATGCACGGTGATAATATCCGCTCCCGCTTGCCGATACTGCGTAATGTACCTGTCAGGTTCTTCGATCATCAAATGAACGTCAAAAGGCACACGCGACTGCCTCTTTAAAGCAGCAATGACTGGTGGTCCAAGGGTGAGATTGGGAACAAAGTGACCGTCCATTACGTCGACGTGAATGATATCTGCTCCCGCACTGTCCAGCATTTGTACGGCCCTGCCAAGTTCCGCGAAATCGGCAGACAAAATCGATGGTGCCACCTGAACGAACACTAGTATCGCCTCGCCTTCCAGTCTTTAATTTCATCCAGCATTTGCAGATAGCTTTCATAGCGAGACATAGCAATGCTTCCTGCCTGTACGGCTTCCCGTACAGCACAGCCTTCTTCTTGCTCATGCAAGCAACCGCGGTACAAGCACGATTGTGCAAAGCGCCGAATTTCCACGAACAGTTTTTCCAAGTCGCCAGACTCCTCAAGCCGTACATCATATTGTGAGAAACCAGGCGAGTCAGCGATGTAGCCTTGTTCATAGGGATATAGCTGCACAAACGTCGTCGTGTGCTTTCCGCGGTGACTTGCATTGCTAATTTCTCCGGCAAGGGCGCCTGAGTCAGGAATTAACGCCCGCAGCAAAGTGGATTTGCCCACTCCAGATTGTCCAGCCAAGACAGTTACTTTGCCTTTCAGGCCCTGTTTTAGTGTGTCAAGCCCCTTGCCGCGCAGCGTATCAAGCGTATAAATGGTGTAGCCAAGCGGTTCGTAAATAGACACGACCGTACCAAGTACACTTGTTGGTGTGAGTAGATCCACCTTCGTCAAGGCGACAAGAGCCTGAAACCCGTGCAAAGCCGTCATGGCCAGCATCTTATCTAATTGATAGAACGACAAAAGAGGATCGACCAAGGAAAAAACAAGCAGCACTTGGTCGACATTGGCAATCTTTGGCCGTGTCATTTCGTTGCGTCTCTGTAACACCTCATCAATGACACCTTCAACGGAACCTTGCGGCGAAATAACCACAAAATCTCCTACTCGCGGCGTGATGCCGCGCTTTTTAAATACGCCGCGGGCTTTACACGCCAAAACGCCATTATCAGTATGAACGTAATAAAATCCTGCGATGGCTTTGATGATTCGACCTTGCAGTGGCCCCGCCTCCCAACCTTTAATGGCTTGGCGTGGTGCTCGTTCCGGTAGTGCTCGTTCCGGTAGTGCTCGTTCCGGTAGTGCTCGTTCCGGTAGTGCTCGTTCCGGTAGTGCTCGTTCCGGTGGTGCTTGTTCCGGTGGTGCTTGTTC
>JAKACU010000090.1 GCA_021821185.1 Bacillota bacterium | reverse complement strand
GTCTTCGCTGATTGTCTCTGTCTCGATCCGTGGCCTTTCCAGCTCGATCATCCACATACCCCTCCTTCAGGGCAATGCCACCGCACATTCTTGTACGAATGCAGGAACATCCTGCTTCATTGACTGCGCCTTAACGTGAGTAATACTCGATGATCAGTTGCTCCGCCACTGGCGAGTCAATTTCTTCGCGCACGGGGACGCGTAGAACCGTTCCTGACCGGTTTTCGAGGTCACGCGAAAGCCATGATACTACTGTTTTACCTTCAGCTGCTTCCAATATTTCTTTGAATTTCGGTGAAGATACACTTTTTTCCCGAACGGTGATCACGTCATTAACACGCACAAGGTACGATGGAATATCCACACGGCGTCCATTCACTGCAAAGTGACCGTGTTTGACCAATTGCCGAGCTTCAGGGCGTGACCCTGCGAAGCCCAAGCGATAGACGACGTTGTCTAAGCGAGATTCCAAAATTTGTAACAAGGTGTCGCCCGTAATGCCTTTTCGACGGGCGGCTTCTTCATAGTAGGCTTCAAATTGCCGTTCAAGGACGCCGTAAATACGCCGAGCCTTCTGCTTTTCACGCAGTTGCATGCCATACTCACTCGCACGTTTGCTGCGTCCTTGGCCATGTTGACCTGGCGCATAGCCACGGCGATCAATAGCACACTTGTCGGTGTAGCAGCGTTCCCCTTTCAGGTATAGCTTGACGCCTTCGCGGCGGCAAAGCCGGCATACAGGGTCCGTATATCTTGCCATTCTAGTATGGACACCTCCTGGTAGATTTATGCAAGTTCCGTATCCTATACAGACCTTGCAAGATACTTTTTAACAGCACAATTACACACGACGCCGTTTTGGCGGGCGGCAACCGTTGTGCGGAATGGGGGTTACATCTTTAATCATAGAAACTTCGAGTCCAGCAGCTTGTAAGGAACGAATGGCTGCTTCACGTCCGGCACCAGGGCCTTTGACATTGACTTCAACGATCTTCATGCCGTGTTCCATAGCTGTCTTAGCAGCGGATTCCGCAGCCATCTGAGCAGCAAACGGGGTGCTTTTACGGGACCCTTTAAAACCCAATGCGCCGGAACTAGCCCAACTGATCGCTGCACCAGTCGGATCGGTAATGGTCACGATGGTGTTGTTGAACGTCGAACGAATATGGGCTACGCCGGATTCAACGTTTTTACGATCACGACGCTTCGGCCGAGACGACGATGCTGTGCCCTTGCGTTTCACTTTCGTTGCCAACTAACAGTCCCTCCTTACTTCTTCTTACCAGCCACAGTACGACGCGGTCCTTTGCGTGTACGAGCATTGGTTTTTGAACGTTGTCCGCGAACAGGAAGTCCTTTTCTATGACGAACGCCGCGATATGAGCCAATCTCAATCAAACGTTTAATATTCAGGGCAATTTCACGACGTAAGTCGCCTTCGACTTTATACGAACCATCGATGGCATCGCGAAGCTTTTGCACTTCTTCTTCGGTGAGTTCATTAACCCGTTTGTCGGGATTGATTCCCGCCGTTTTCAAAATTGCATTTGAAGTTGGTCGACCGATACCAAAGATGTAGGTCAAACCAATCTCGATTCGCTTGTCGCGAGGCAAGTCAACGCCTGCGATACGAGCCATACGGTGCACCTCCTACCATAATCGGTTGATGACTCAACCTTGTCGTTGTTTGTGTTTCGGATTTTCGCAAATCACCATGACGATCCCCTTGCGGCGAATTACTTTACACTTTTCACAAATGGGCTTCACCGATGGACGTACCTTCACGGTTTCCACCTCCTTGAATGATCCGCCGACTACTTATACCGGTAGGTAATTCTTCCCCGTGATAAGTCATACGGCGACAATTCCACTGTCACCCGGTCACCCGGCAGGATCTTGATGTAATTCATGCGAATCTTCCCAGAAACATGAGCCAATATCTTGTGACCATTTTCAAGTTCTACACGAAACATGGCGTTTGGCAGCGGCTCAATCACCTTGCCTTCAACTTCAATGACATCATCCTTCGCCATAGAGCACCTCCTTCTTTGTACACACGATTAAAGCACTGTCATGAGTACTGGACCGTCTTCTGTAATGGCCACTGTATGCTCAAAATGGGCACATAGCAAACCATCTTTCGTAATAACCGTCCAATTGTCCGACAGCGTCACCACATCATAGCTCCCGACATTGACCATAGGTTCAATCGCAATAGCCATACCTTCTCGCAGGCGAATTCCACGATTGGGCGGACCATAGTTCGGAACCTGCGGTGCTTCGTGCATATCCCGTCCGATGCCGTGTCCAACATAATCGCGCACGATCGAGTAACCTTTCGACTCTGCATAGACCTGAACGGCATGAGAAATGTCTGACAGCCGATTTCCTGGTTTAGCTTCGCGGATACCTTGAAATAACGATTCCTGTGTCACAGCAAGTAGGTCAACAGCCTGTGCGCTGATCGTACCCACGGGATACGTCCACGCCGAATCACCATGATACCCTTTGTAATACGCGCCCACATCGACCGAGATGATATCCCCGTCAGATAGAACGCGATCACTAGGTATCCCATGAACCAGCTGCTCGTTCACCGACGTGCAAATCGACGCAGGAAAATCGTTATAGCCTTTGAAAGAAGGCGTTGCTCCTGCTTTGCGAATGATATTCTCAGCAATGGTGTCAAGCTGCCCAGTCGTCACGCCCGGACGGATCACACGCTTCATTTCATCGTGCACCATCGCGACAATCCGGCCCGCCTCCCGCATGATCTCGAGTTCGTGCTTCGACTTGATCGTAATCACGCTTGCGCCTCCTGTAGTGCGTTTGAAATGGCGTCATACACGTGTCCGATCGATTGTGTTCCATCAATCGTGCGCAACAATCCGCGCTGTTCATAGAACTTGGCCAGCGCTTCTGTTCGCTCAAAGTTTTCCGCTAGACGAACGGCCACCGCTTCTGGTGTATCGTCCTTGCGAACGATCAGTTCCGCCTTGCAACGGTCACAAATTCCTTCATGCGCCGGAGGGTTCAATGTCACATGGTAAGATGCTCCACATGATGAACACACTACACGACCAGTTAACCGTTGCAGCAAGTCCTCTCGCGGTACCTGCAAGTACAACACGTGCGTGACTGGTTTGCCAATCTCGCGCAACATCTCTTCGAGAGCGACCGCCTGTGGCTCGGTTCTCGGAAAGCCATCTAACAGAAATCCATTCTTCGTGTCGGCCTGCTGTAACCTGTCACGAACGACCTGGATGGTTAACTCGTCCGGCACAAGAAGTCCTTTAACAAGGTACTGTCGAACCTCTTGTCCGAGTGGCGAGTCAGCCGCCATAGCAGCCCGAAACATGTCTCCTGTTGCGATATGTGGAACACCAAAGTCCTCTGTAATGGAAACAGCCTGCGTTCCCTTGCCTGCGCCAGGAAGGCCCAGAAAGACGATCTGCATGCACCACACGACCTTTCTTCAAAAGGTCAATCAGCGAATAAAACCTTTGTAACTCCGCTGCAGCCTTTGACCTTCCAATTGACGCATGGTATCTAAAGCGACACCAATAACAATCAAAAGGGATGTACCACTAAAATAATATGACATACCTGACAAGCCAGTCATCCAGACAAACGCCAAGGGCAAAACCGCAACAACGGCTAGAAATAAGCCACCGACAAGAGACAACCGATTCATTAACCATATGAAGTAATTCTCTGTCGGCTTGCCGGGTCGAATGCCAGGCACATATCCAGCATTCTTTTGCATCTGTTCCGCCAATTGCGACGGATTGAGTTGAACGAACGTATAAAAGTACGTGAACAATACGATCAACACAAACTCTATCGCAGCATAGGTCCAAGACGATGGGCTAAAGGTTGTCATCGCCCAATCCGCCAAGCGATTACCATGAAAGAATTGCCCGATAATCGTCGGAATAAACAACACAGATGTAGCAAAAATCACAGGAATCATACCTGCTGCATTCACTTTAAACGGGATGTGTGTACTTTGTCCACCATACATCGTGTTGCCGACTTGTCGCTGTGTGTATTGCACAGGAATACGTCGAACGCCTTGTTGTACGTAGATGATAAACACAACCATCGCCAGCATGGCAGCCAGCAGAATCACCACTTTAACGATATTCAAAAGCAACTGGTCCGGGTGGGCCTGAAAGACATTTGAATAGACAACTAGAATGATTTGTTCCAACTGAGACAAAATGCTCAGAAAGATAATCACCGAAACACCGTTGCCGATGCCTTTGTCCGTAATCTGCTCGCCCAGCCACATCAAAAAGGTGGTCCCAGCTGTCAGTGTAAGACCAATCACAAGATACGTCCAGATCGAAGGATCATTGATAAAACCCGGCCCGAGTTGTCGACTAAACGAGAAGGTCAATGCCGCAGATTGGACAAGACCCAAAATCACGGTCAGATACCGCGTCCACTGCGTTAACTTCGCTCGACCCGTCTCCCCTTCTTTAGACCAGTCTTCCCATTGCCTGATAACACCCATGGACAGCAATTGCACGATGATGGAGGCCGTCACGTAAGGGTAAATGCTCATCGACAAAATGGAGAATCGATTGAGAGCACCGCCTGAAAACGTATTGAGCATACCAACTAACGCATTTTTTGCCGCCAAACCTTGAAGAAGAGATGCATTGACTCCGGGAACCGGAATCACGACGCCGATCCTGTACACAGCCAAAACCATGAGCGTAAACAACAATCGTTTACGCAAGTCTTTAGCTCTCCAGGCACCACGTAGCGTGCGAAGCATCAAATCACCTCGACACTGCCGCCTGCGGCCGCGATTTTTTCAGCCGCCGTGCCCGAAAATGCATGAGCACGAACAGTTAATGCGACGTGAAGATCTCCCTCGCCAAGAATCTTGATGCCATCCTTCATGTTGCGCACAATGCGGTTTTCCTTCAGCAGATCAGGTGTAACAACCGTGCCGGCTGCAAAACGTTCCAATTGTGCTAAGTTGACGATATTGTACTCTTTTTTAAACGGCTCATTGCTAAATCCGCGCTTAGGCAGACGACGGAACAGAGGCATTTGTCCACCTTCAAAACCCGGACGCACACCACCACCGGAACGAGCCCATTGCCCTTTGCTTCCGCGTGTCGAAGTCTTGCCCATGCCAGACCCTATACCTCGGCCAAGTCGCTTTTTACTGTGGCGCGAACCGGGGGCGGGCGATAATTCGTGCAAGTTCATCCCAATATCCCTCCAGACCGCTTACGCTTCGATTTCTTTACATTCAACCATGTGACTGACTTTAGCTATCATGCCACGCACTGACGGGGAATCTTCGCGAACAACCGATTGGCGAATCTTGCGAAGCCCAAGAGAGAGAATTGTGGCACGTTGCGACTCTGTGCGACCTATGAGGCTGCGCACCAAGGTGATTTGCACCTGTTTCACTATGTTACGACCTCCTAGCCGCGAAGTTCGGCGACGGTTTTGCCGCGAAGTTTTGCAACGTCTTCAGGGCGTTTCAATTGTTCCAGACCGTTGAGCGTTGCATGAACCATGTTGATGGCATTTGACGAGCCTAATGACTTCGTCACAATGTCCTTGATACCGGCCAATTCAAGAACGGCACGGACTGGGCCACCTGCGATAACTCCAGTACCTTCACGCGCGGGTTTGATAAGCACCCGTCCTGCACCAAAACGTCCAAGAACTTCATGGGGGACGGTGGTTGCCCGCATCGGAACGGTAATCAAATTCTTCTTGGCGTCAGCGACGCCTTTACGAACAGCTTCTTGAACTTCAGAAGCTTTACCCAATCCTGCTCCTACATGGCCTTGACCGTCTCCTACGACAACCAAAGCACTAAAGCTGAAACGACGACCGCCTTTAACGACTTTCGCCACACGATTGATAGCTACGACTCTTTCCGACAGATCGAGATGTGTTGGGTCAACACGCACTGTTTTCTTTCCCTCCTTCACACGTCAAACTAAAACTCAAGTCCTGCTTCACGCGCTGCATCTGCTAACGCTTGGATACGTCCATGATAGAGATAACCGCCGCGGTCAAAAACCACCGCTGAAACGCCGACAGCTTGGGCACGTTCAGCAACCAACTTGCCGACGGCCGTTGCTGCTTCCATCGTATTACCGTGGGCCACAGTTTCGCGAAGGTCTTTGTCTACCGTAGAGGCAGAAACAACCGTACGTGATGTGGTATCATCGATAATTTGCGCATAGATGTGTTTGCCAGAGCGAAACACATTCAGACGTGGACGCGCCGAAGTGCCAGACAGGCGTTTGCGGATACGGCCGTGCCTACGCGCGCGAGAAGCTTCCTTATCGCCTTTGCTAATCACAGTCCCACTTCCTTGCCTGTTTATTTCTTACCAGTCTTACCAACCTTACGGCGAACAATTTCGTTTTCATAGCGAATTCCTTTACCTTTGTAAGGTTCCGGTTTACGAATGTCACGAATCTTCGCTGCAAAAGTTCCCACTTGTTCCTTATCGATACCTTTAATGATAATCCGCGTGTTGGTAGGAACGTCGAGTTCCAAACCAGCATCAGGAACGATCTCGACAGGATGTGAAAATCCTAATGCGAGCGTTACGTTGCTACCAGCTTTTGTCGCTCTGTATCCAACACCAACGAGATCAAGAACCTTTTGATATCCGTTCGTTACACCTTCAACCATGTTGGCCACCATACTGCGGGTGGTGCCATGCAGGCTTCTGTGCAACTTGGAATCGGAAGGGCGTTCAACAACCATATCTGTTCCTTCCGTACGGACTACCATATCCCGGTGCAATTCTCGCGTTAAGGCACCTTTCGGGCCTTTTACTGTAATCACATTGTCAACTAGCGACACATCGACTCCTGATGGAATCGTGATGGGCTTTCTTCCAATACGGGACACGTCTACACCTCCCTCAATTCTGGCTTGTGCTTACCACACGTAGCAGAGCACTTCGCCGCCAACATTGCTTTGCCTTGCTTGGCGATCTGTCATGAGCCCTCGCGATGTCGAAACGATCGCGATGCCAAGGCCCCCAAGCACGCGCGGCAACTCATCGGATGCTGCGTAGACCCGCAAACCTGGTTTGCTGATCCGCTTTAGGCCCGTAATAATGCGTTGGTTGTTTTGACCGTATTTAAGATGAACGCGAATGGTTCCTTGTTTGTTGTCCGGAATAAATTCCGCATCCCGAATATAGCCCTCAGCCTTAAGAATTTCAGCGATTGCCCGTTTGATGTTCGATCCCGGGATTTCCACCTTCTCGTGGCCAACCATGTTGCTGTTGCGAATCCGTGTCAGCATATCCGCGATTGGATCCGTCATTGCCATTGCGAACCAACCTCCTTCCTTCGCCCTTACCAGCTAGCTTTCTTCACACCAGGCAACTGCCCCAGATGTGCCAATTCACGAAA
>JAKACU010000089.1 GCA_021821185.1 Bacillota bacterium | reverse complement strand
AAGGCCCACACAGAGTACGACCAAGAGCAGCATGATGCCAGGAAAAACAGCCATCCACGTGGATTCGCCAAGATAATTTGCCGCATCGCTGAGCATCCCGCCAAGGCTCGGCGCAGGCGGCTGGATGCCCACGCCTAAAAATGACAATGCCGCCTCGGCCAATACAGCCATGCTAAAACTGGACGTGGCCTGTACCAAAAGTGCGGGCCAAGCATACGGGACTATATGGTGAAAAAGCACATACCAACCCTTGCCCCCCATACTTTGCGCCGCTTTTACGTACAACAGATGGCGCCCCTCCAGCACACTGCCGTACGTAAGCCTTGCAAACACAGGTATGCTAAACACACCGATCGCCACTACAGCCGACACTTCACCAGGACCGAGCACCGTCAAAAAAAGCAGTGCCAACACAAGATGCGGAAACGCATAGGCAGCGTCCATCAGGCGCATCAGGATTTCACCGATCCACTTGCCCGCATAGCCGCCAACGGCGCCAATGAGCGTTCCACCTGTCAAGCCAATCGCCAAAGAGCCAAAGCCAACCGTAAACGACGTTCCTAAGGCCACGAGAATTCGACTAAACACATCGCGGCCAAATTCATCCGTGCCCATCAGGTGCGTCATACTTGGGGGCGCGAATCGCTTCATGATATTCATCGCAAGCGGGTCATACGGCGGGTGCACCCACCCGAGCACCGCCAGCACAAGCAAAATAAGAAATAAGATGCCGCCGACAATACCTGTGAACTCCTTGATCCGAGCCACCCCCTAACGCAGACGAATCCGTGGATCGAGCACCGCGTACAAGGCGTCCACCACAAGACTGCTGACGACAACCACAAGCGCGATAAACACCGTCAGTCCCTCAAGCAGCGGATAGTCTTTTTGCTGCACCGCCACGAGCAAAAGACGCCCGATGCCAGGGAGTGCAAACACATTTTCCACCACAACCGCGCCGCCTAACAGACTGGCCACCGAAAGACCGATGATCGTAACCGGGACAACGAGCGCCGTGCGAAACGCATGGCGCAAATAACGGCGATACGCGCTTAGCCCTTTGCCCTTTGTCGTCACCATAAAAGGCGCGTCAAGAGCGTCGATCATCGATCGACGCATGATGCGCGAAAGAACTGCGATTTCCACGATAGACAACGATACTGCTGGCATTAACAGACTAGATAAAACTGGCCAAAAACCGGCCGAAAATCCGGGGAAGCCTCCGACTGGCAAAACGCGCCACGCAATAGACAACCACAAAATAAGTAAAAGGCCAATCCAAAACGTCGGCACACCTAGAAACACCTGCATGATAAAGCGAATTATCCGATCGATCGCACGATCCCGATAAAAAGCGCTGACAACGCCAAGGGGAATGGCAACCATCACCGTGATAACAAGGGAAAGCAGCGTGAGCGTGAGTGTTACAGGCAGGCGCTGCTCAATTAAGACCGTCACGGGCTGCCCAAAAATCAGCGATGTCCCCAGATTTCCTGTCAAGGCCTGGGACAGCCAATGCCAGTATTGCATATACCACGGTTGATTGAGTCCCAGGCTTTCACGCAAATTGACAAGAGCCAAAGGTGATGCGTTAACACCCAGGATAATCGCTGCAGGGTCACCCGGAAGCCACTGCAGCACGGCAAACGTCAGCACCGAAACGACAAACACAACGACGATTCCAGTGCTGATGCGCCGCACAACATATCGCCACACGAAAGCCACCCCTATTGCGCCACGTAGACGTTACGCAAATTGAGAATATCAATCGGATACGTCTGCCAGTTCATCACGGTCTTTTTCATGCCCAGCAAAGAATCGGGAGCTTGGATGTACACGGCCGCCGCATCGGCCGTCAAGAGCCGCTGTACATCAGCATACAGCGCTTTTCGTTCTGCCGTATTTTGGACATACGACGCGCGAATCAAGTCATTGTTGACACGCGGATCCGAGAAGTTAAAGTAATTGCCCGGATTGTTCGTCTCATAACGATCCAAGAGTTGAGCTGGATCAAGGCGACCCGTATGGTCAATCACAGTGAGTTGATACCGCCTGCCAAGATAGACGTTGGACAGCCACTCCGACCACGGAATGATGTTGGTATGCACCGTGATGCCGATCGCTTTTAATTGTTGTGCAATAATCTCACCTGTCTGCACATGCATCTGATAGGGTTGCGGCAGATCCATCGTCAGCGTCAGCCCGCGCGCATAACCGGCTTTTGCAAGAAGCGCGCGCGCTTTAGCCAGATTTTGTTTGTAGACGCCGTTTAAATTTATGTAATAGGGACTGTTTGGCGGCATATGGCTGCCAATCACGCTGCCGTAGCCAAAATCCACCGCTTGAATGATCGCATTTTTATTAATCGCGTACTCAATCGCTTTTCGCACAAGGATGTTGTTGAGCGGCTTCGCTTTGTTATTCATCGCCATCACTTGCACATCATTAAGCGGGGTCACCAACAACTTCAGATTGGCCGAATTTTTCACCTGTTGTGCTGAAGCCGCAGGCACGGGCGCTACGTCCACCATGCCAGACTCCAAATCAAGCAGTTGCGTCGCTGGATCCGGCACGACAAGAAATGTCGCTTGGCTGATCTTGGCTTGTTTGACGTCCCAAGCCTTATTGAAGCGAGTGAGCACGACGGATTGCTGCGGTGTCCATTTGACGAGCTCATAAGGACCTGTACCAATCGGCTGCGTCTTATCCTTATGCCCAGTGCCCGTTTCAAGAATGGCTGCCCAAGGAAGCGCGAGCGAGGATAAAAAGGGCGCATACGGACGATTCAACGTGAATGTCACGGAAAGCGGCGAATTGGCCCGCACGGATGTGATCTCGGAAAAATGACCGATATTGGGGTCAGCGGTGGTTTTATTTAAGATGCGTTGAAACGTATAAACAACGTCTTTAGCAGTGAATGGCTTATTATTTTTAAAGAGCACATGCGGGCGCAACGTGAGAGTCCAGGTGGTATAGTGATTGGACGGCTTCCATGACAGAGCCAGATCCGGTTGCAGGCGCCCTGCAGGATCCGTTTGCAGCAGCGTGTCAAAGATATTCGCGGTTACTTCAAATGTTGACGCAGATGCGGTCGTTTGTGGATCCAGACCACTAACATCATTGGTAATCGCGATGGTCAGCGGCTGGTTTGGCAGTGCTGCGCGCGGTGTTTGCCTTGGATGATGATTGGACGCATAGGCAGCTACGCCAAGTACAACAGCGCAGGCCGCAGCGCCAAAGATCGTCAGTCCTCGTTTATTCATGATATTGCCTCCTTGTGGCTTTGCTGTCAGCATAACGCTATTGCCTACAAAATGGTTGATGATCGTGTAAAAACTCAGCGTTATTTAGTATACACAATACTTGGCACGACTCGCTGTCGCTAAAAGGCGGCTAATCCTTTTGCAACGATGTCCCGCGCACGCGGTGATCGCGCAAGGTTGCGCTAGAAGAAGGTGTCAGCATGCGTCCTTTGATCACAGCATCTTCACCAAAGCGATCCCGCAAGGCATCTACGACTTGTGTCAAATGGTGAAGTTTTGTCCCATCCTTGACGGTAGGCTCATGCCCCGTAGTGGCAGTCTGCTCCTGGTCAAACAGACTGAGTTGCACCGACGAGACAACGCCATCTGCCTGCTTGATCAGGTTTGAGATGCTTACGCCAAGCAGCCTGATGTCTTCTCCCTGCCAGTTGTCATAAAAAAGCTGCCTGGCATGTGCGTAGATGTCTTCGGTCAAGTCACTTGGCGCATTGAGTGTCACCGCACGCGTAATCGTTTTGCGATTATGGTAGCGAATGACGACGGTGACCGTTTTTCCCTGCAGGCCCTTTTTTCTCAGCCTTCGTCCCACCTGATCGCACAAATTCATCAAGACAACCAGCAGCTTTTGCGCGTCTCGCTCGTCAAAAGCCAACGTAACGGAGTGCCCCACACTTTTGGCTTGCGGACGCTCCTTTCGCACAGGAGAATCGTCCTGGCCATTAGCATGCGCGATCAAAAAAAGCGCATGTCGGCCAAAGATGTGATACAGCCTTTGCAAATCGGCATGCGCCAAGTCGCCAATCGTCAGGATGCCAAGGCGCCACAGGCGTTCACTGGTTTTGCTTCCAACGCCAAACATGTCTTTCACCTGCATGGGCCACAGCACTTGCGGCACATCCTGTGACAGCAGCATCGTGATGCCTAAGGGCTTTTTCATGTCACTGGCCATTTTCGCGAGAAACTTATTACTGCCAACGCCAATCGAGCAAGGCAGCCCGATTTCCTTTAAAATGCGGCTTTGAATGGTCGCAGCAATCGTTGCTGCATCGCCAAAGGCAACGCTTTGTGTGACATCGGCAAAACATTCGTCGATACTAAATACCTCCACTTGCGGGGTGAACTCCTCGACGAGGCGCATTACACGCTTGGAATAGGCGCGATACAAGTCAAAATCCGGTGCTATTAAAATCAGGTCGGGACACACACGCAAAGCCTGCGGCACAAGCATCGTGGCTTTGACCCCGCAGGCGCGCGCTTCATAACTGGCCGTGACGACAACACCGTGACGCGTCTCGGGGCTGCCGGCCACCGCTGTCGGCAGCCCCTTATATTTGCCAGGCTCGTGTGCTGCATGACAGGCGCAGTAAAAAGCGTTCATATCGATATGCAAGATTCTTCGCTTGTTTTCATCATTCATAGAAGTGTCCATGTGTATACGATTCCAAATAGAGTGCAGTAAAATAAATACTGCCAAGATTGACCTTCAATAATGCCATTGTACAGAGACTTACTAGGTAAGGGAAGTGGGCTTTTTGCGCATCTTGCACACCGCGGATTGGCACCTGGGAAAAACGCTTGAAGGACGGGACCGCACCGAAGAACAAGTACAATTTATCGATGAATTATGCCAGATTTGCGATAAAGAAAAAGTTGATCTGATCGTCATCGCGGGTGACATCTATCAAACGGTCAATCCCTCTGCCGTCGCAGAACAACTCTTTTATGAAGCCTTAGAACGCTTGTCCGATCAGGGGAAAAAAGGCGTCATCGTGATCGCAGGCAATCATGATAACCCTGAGCGCATCAGCGCTCCTGCCCCGCTTGCCAACCGGCACGGCATCACCTTGATCGGCCTGCCGTACAGTCCGCTTTTGCCCATGTCTTTTTCTACGCAAACCGTGCAGCGCATCGCCGCAGGACCGTCCTGGTGCGAGGTAGCTGTACCCAGTTGCGAGCATAGCGCTGTTGTGCTCGCTGTGCCGTATCCGTCAGAGGCCAGGCTCAATCAGGTACTTGCTGACTCGTTTGACGAAAGCATCATCGCAAAGGCGTACAATGAGCGCGTGAAAAATCTCTTTTCTGCCTTATCCGCGCATTACAAAAAAGACAGCGTCAATCTTGCCTTTAGCCACCTCTATGTGCAAGGGGGCCTTGAGTCAGAATCGGAAATTCAGATTCAAGTCGGCGGCGCCTATGCCGTAGATCCCTCGGTCTTTCCAGGAAACGCCGATTATGTCGGGTTGGGACATTTGCATCGGCCGCAGCGCGTTTTTGGCACCACAGTTCCCACAAGATACGCAGGTTCCCCGCTTGCCTACAGTTTCTCAGAAGCTGGGCAGCAAAAATCAGTGACGATCATCGACATCACACCTGGCAGTCCCGCTGATATTCGGGAAATCCCGCTTTGCTCTGGCAAACAGCTCTTGCGTTACCGGGCAGAGCACGGCTTGGCACAAGTTTATGACTGGCTAAACCATAGGCAAAACCAAGATGCGTTTGTGGATCTTGAGATTTTTCTCGATGAACCACTCACACAAGAAATCACTCAACGACTGCGCAACCAGCACCCTGGCCTTATTCATATCCGACCTGTTTTTTCTTCACTGGAAAAAGAGCAAGCACAGGCATCGGTGCGCGGCTTATCGATCGAAGAGATGTTTGTGCGCTTTTTTAAAGACCGCTTCCACGTCGAACCCGACGAAGCGATCACGCAGTTGTTTTTGCAACTCGCACAAGACATGCATGACGACCGAGCTAAGCCGAATGCAAAAGGAGACGACGCCTGATGAAACCCTTGCTGCTTGAAATAGAAGGCTTGCATAGTTTTGCACAAAAACAGACGATTGACTTTGAAGAGCTTTCCGACCTTGGGATGTTTGGCATCTTTGGCTCAACAGGAAGCGGCAAATCCACGATTTTAGATGCACTTACACTCGCTTTGTACGGCGACATCCCCGACGGCTTGGCCGGATCGGTCAATCACGAAAAAAAACAGATCAACGTCTCGCTCACCTTTCTCATCGGAACAGACGATGACCGCAGCCGTTATCGTGTCGATCGCAGTTTTCGCCGCGCTGACGGCCACAGTGTGCACCATCACAGCAGCCGCATTGTGCAGATTGATGAGCTTGGGGGGCAAACGGTGCTAGCCGATTCAAAAGCCGGCGTATCTGCACAAATTGAACAGATCATCGGACTGTCCATGGCCGATTTTACGCGGGCGGTGGTCCTTCCGCAAGGCAAATTTGCCGAATTTTTGCAGCTAAAACCACGCGATCGCACACAAATGCTTGAGCGCATCTTCGGGCTTGAAGAGTACGGTTATCGCTTTGTCGATCACGTCAATAAGACGAAAAATACACTCGCAAGCGAACTCAAACAGACAACAGACCTGCTTTTGGCACTCGAAGACGCAACGCCAGAAGCCCTGCTTCACGCAGAAAAAGAGGCCGCCGAAAAACAGCAACAGGCCGCGGTTTTGCAAACAGCATTTACCAAAGCGCAGTTGCAGCATCAAGAAGCGCAAACTGTTTGGACGCTGCAAGAGCAGTTGCGGACGATCCAAATTCGGCAAGAAGAACTGGACGTACAAAAAGACGAGTATGAAGATAAAAAACATCGCATTCACCGTGCCTTGCAAGCACAAGCGGTGTACCCTGCCATTTTGCGGCAAAAAGAAGCTGTCGCGGCTCAGGAAAAACTCGATAAGGAACTCAGCGACTTGCAGGCTGTCATCGCCGCATTCGTCACAAAAACAGACAACGCTGCTGCGGTGCTTTTACAAACCAAAGAAACATGGACGCAAAAAAGTCCTGCACTATTGGCTAAAGAAACGCAATTGATAGAAGCACAAGCCTTGGAGCAAACGATTGAACACCTTGCTCAAGAACACGGCGCACTGCTGCAGCAATACCAAAAAGCACAAGCTGACCATCAGGAGTTAGAAAAAAAGCAAGAACAACAGGCAAAATCCCTTGCAAAACTACAGGAGCATGTGCGGACTTTGGCTGAGATCGTGGACAAAAATCAGGTCGATCCCGAGTATCGTGCGCAGCTTTTGCAGGCAAACAGTTTATTGTTTGCGCGCGCGGCCACACAGGAAGCCTTTGGAAAAGCGCAGGCGCAACTGGCCGTGCGCAAGGAAGCCGGCCACCTAGCGGAAGCGTCGCTTGCGACCATGATGGAACAAAAAGCGCAGCGGGAGCAAAAAGTCACCGAGCTTC
>JAKACU010000088.1 GCA_021821185.1 Bacillota bacterium | reverse complement strand
CACTCTTTCACCTCATGTTCGCTACTAGGTTCCAATTTGCCTATGACATGGATGCATGGATAATATCGTTTAAAATCTCCTTGACGTCATCAAGTTCCGTCTCAGGCACCAAAATCTCATATTGTTGTTTTGCTGTATTCGCTTGCCGTTGTTTCACCAAAAAACCTTGTGTCTGCAAATTAGCGCAAATGCGTTCTGCAATTTTTACCGTTGGTGCAATATAGATGACGGTCCACATGACCATCGATCCTCCTAACCGGCCTAATTCAATTCCTTCAATCTTACCACGCAAAATTCAAGACACGCAACCAATGCACTATGACTTTTCCACCGACTGATTGGTCGCTTCTGCAATTCTTGTCGAATCAGGGCCTGCGATGCGTTCAATCTCCGCCAATAAATCATCAGAAATTACAACATTCACACGATCAAGCAAACGTCTTGCGCCTGTTGCATAGATTAGTACGACTTCGTCTGTTCCTTGATGTTGCAAAAGTTGCCTGCGAAGCCTCAATAAAGCATCTCGGTCATGTTCTAATCGTTCATCAATTTTAATATAAATCCGTCGTCGTCGTTTCATTTCGCGATTTTCTGACATATCTTTTATTTTAATAGCAATGAAGTGACGGTCGACATGAAGATCTTTACGAACATCAAGTCGCACGATTTGATGAAGTTGTGGAATGTCCTTCACTAAACGATAAACACTGGGAAATAGCACAATTTCCATCTTGCCGGAGCCATCCTCCACAGTGAGAAAAGCCATCATCTCCCCCTTTTTCGTTCGTACGGTGCGCCATTGCGACACCATAGCTACAATGTCAACTACATGGTTCACCAAATGCCCGTCCTGATTCCATTTTGCAAGCGTCGCTGCAATCGGCATAACACCAAGAGCCTTTTGCACGCCTCGCACATCCGTGAATGGATCGCGAGAAAGCACCACGCCAACCAGGTCGCGTTCCCAGCTTTCAATTTCCTGCTCATCATCAGGTAAAGCAAATGCTGTTGCCATTATTGCGTCTTGTTGCAACGTATCAGAAGCTGGTAACAAGGAGAGCTGAGAGCCATCTCTTGGTGTCTGCACAAGGGTGTCAAGTAACATAAGCATTCCTTTTCGCGACTTTGTTATCGAATCTAAGGCACCCGCTTGAATGAGCGATTCGAGTACCCGTTTTGTCAGTGCACGGGCATCGAGACGATGATACAAGTCCGCTAAAGAACGGTAGGGACCTTGCTCGTCACGATCTTTCAGTATCGCTTCAACAGCGTTGACCCCAACATTTTTAATTGCAGACAACCCGAATCGAATCGCAATATCGCCATTTTCTAAACGCTGTGCCGTACAATCACTAACACTTTGATTGATGTCCGGCAACAAGACAGGGATACCGGCTTGCCTGCAGGATGAAACATAATGCGCTACTTTGTCTGGCCGTGAAAAACTATCGGTGATCAGCGCAGCCATAAACTCCGGACGAAAGTGAGCTTTGAGGTACGCGGTACGCAAGGCTAACACCGCATAAGCGGCAGCATGTGATCGATTAAACCCGTAATCCGCAAAACGTACGATAAGGTCATAGACTTGGTTGGCGACGGCATCCGAAAAACCGTTTTGCAAACACCCAGCAACAAATGTTGTGCGCGCTTCATCGAGCACTTCACGTTTCTTTTTACCTACAGCACGCCGCAGAACATCCGCTTGACCAAGTGTAAAACCCGCCATGATGTGAGCAATTTGCATAATTTGCTCTTGGTACACGATGATGCCGTACGTCGACCGCAAGATCGGTTCAAGCTGCAGTACGTCATAACGAACGGGAATCTCACCCCGACGCGCTTTGATAAACGTGCTGATTTGCTCCATCGGTCCTGGGCGATACAAGGAAATGACTGCGATAAGATCCTCAAGCTCTGTCGGTTTTAAATCGCGTAAAACCTGTTTGACACCACTCGATTCCAATTGAAAACATCCGTCCGTATCACCATCAGAAAGCAGGTTGCTCGTTGGCCCATCCATCTCGATAGCATCGTAGCCAATCACGATATTACGCGTTTGTTCGACGTAGCGACGTGCGCGATCACAGATGGTCAATGTGCGTAATCCTAAAAAATCCATTTTCAATAAACCAAGCGCTTCGATATCTTCCATGCTGTACTGAGTGACAAATACACCTTCTATACCCTGTGCCACAGGTGCCAAAGAGGGCAAAGGCGCACGAGAAATTACAACACCTGCAGCATGCGTAGAAGTATGGCGCGGAAGCCCTTCGATCCCTTGCGAGAGCGCCACGGTACGCCTAGCATTCGGGGATGTATGCACAAGTTTTTGCAACTTGTCGTCATCGTCTAACGCATCAATGATCGTGTTGGTTTCTGTAGTCGACAATTCAAGCACCCGTGCCACATCGCGGATCGCCGCACGCGTGGCAAGCGTTCCCAATGTGCCAATCTGCGCAACATGCTGTTCCCCATAGCGAAGCGTGACATAACGAATTACCTCATACCGTCTCTCCGTTTCAAAATCAACATCGATGTCAGGCCAATTCACCCGCTCAGGATTTAAAAAACGTTCAAATAAAAGTCCATAACGTACAGGATCCACATCTGTAATAAATAGCGTATAAGCAACCAAACTGCCAGCGGCGGATCCACGCCCTGGACCCACTGAAATCCCATTTTCCCGAGAAAACCGGATAAAATCCCAGACAATTAAAAAGTATCCTGCAAATCCAAGGCGTTCGATCACGCCAAGCTCGTGTTGCAACCTTTTTTCATAGAGTGGTTTTTGCGCGAGAGTACGTTCACGAAGTCCCGCATAGGCTAAGTCACGCAACATCTGGTGCTCCGTTTGACCTTTTGGCAAAGGAAACTCGGGGAGACTCAATTCGTGAAGTGGAATTTCAAGCTGCGTTTTTTCCGTAATCTCCATAGTAGCCTGTAACGCCTCAGGATATAAGGCGAACAAGGATTGCATCGTTGTTGTATCGCGAAATTCACTGGTCAATCCCTGACGTTCTTGTGCTTCCTGTACCATCGTCGTGCCGTGCTTGATCGCTTGCAACACATCAAGCAGGCGAACATCGTCCATATGCAGATGGCGCACAGGTGAAGTTGCTACCGTTGCTGCTTGTGCCTTAAAAGCAATGCGTGCATGCGCCTCGATAAAAACTTCATCCTCTGGTTGACCACGATGTTGCAGTTCGACGTAGACATCGTCTTTGCCAAACCATTCTTGCAACTGTTTCACGGCCCGAACCGCCTGCGAAGTATCCTTTAAAAAAGCCGTATGCACAGGTCCAAACAATCCGCCCGTGAGACAAAGAAGGCCTTGGTGGTGTTGCGCCACCTCTTTCCACGTATTTACTATTTGTCCATCATTTCCTTGCTGCGTCGAGGCTAGGGACGCTAAGGTACACAGAGACTGGTACCCTGTAAAGTCCTTCGCGATCAGCAACAACTCAACCGGTTGTTGTCTCGCATGACGCTGGTGAACCGCGAACACAGACTGCCCCAAGACGTGCTTTAACCCATACTGCTGCAGCGTTTCATAGATCGATATCGTGCCATACATAGCGAAATCGGCCGTTCCTAACGCATGCATGCCCTGTTGTGTCGCGTATTTGGCTAGGTCTTTGATACGAGCAGCGCTGTACAATAAACTATATTCCGTGTAGGTGCGCAAATGGACAAAATCACTCAAGATGGATCACCATCCTGATCGCTGTCCGCCAACAACGTAATCGTAACCTCTGTACCTTCATTTTCTTTACTACTCACCGTAAGCGTTCCTCGCGATGCCTCGACAATCTCTTTGCAAATAGCCAAACCAAGTCCCACGCCGCCTTCTTGCCGACTTCTTGCCTTATCCGCGCGATAAAACCGCTCGGTAACATGGGGAAGATCATCTGGTGGTATCCCTTGCCCGGAATCCTTGATCACAAGTACCACATGATTCCCCTCACACCCTACATAAACACCGATAGTACCACCAGACGTCGTATACTTTCTTGCATTATCAAGTAGGGCACGAAGCACCTGTTGTAGGCGAACTTCGTTAATATGTACAGCTGTACTCAAGTCATCAGCCACGCTAAGTTTCCACGAATAATCAGGATAAAGACGCATCCAGCGACGTGTTACGGTCGCAGCGACGTTCGCTATCGAGACTAAACGTTCTTCGTCGGTGCCTTCATTATCAACGGCAGCTAGCGTGAGTAATTGGTTTGACATGTCTTTCAAGTGCTTCACTTCATCTTCAATCGCCTGCACAGCTTCTAATCGTACCTTTGCATCGTCCCACCCCCAGCGGCGAAGCAATTGAACGTACCCTTCAAGAACCGATAACGGTGTGCGCAATTCATGGGATGCATCGGCAATAAATTGTCTTTCGCGTCGAAACGCCAAGGAAATGCGGTCAAGCATCGCATTAAATGTATGCCCGAGTTCAGTTAATTCATCTTGTCTTTTGGGCACATCGATACGACTGCTCAAATCGCCTGGTGTAATAGCTTGCGCCGTAGCGATCATTTCACGAATAGGTTGTAAGGAATACCGCGCGAGAAAATAACTTGAAATGAGGGCTAACAACAGTCCGCCGATGGAGCCTGTAAGCAAGAGATAAAACACAAAGGCGATACTATGGTCCAAAGACTCGACATTTTCAAGCCATTGCAATGAAACCCACCCGCGATCGAGATGTACCCTTGCTGTTGCTACAAGCAATCGCTGATCGATATGTTGATACAACATAACGCCACTGCCGAGACTGGTTTGCAGACTTAATCCACCGTTAACCCAAGGTGTCATTGAAGGTCCACTCGCCGACGTCAAGGTCACTCCACCATCCGTCACAAGTCGTATCATCTGGTGAGGGTCCGGCACGATCTGTTCTACATCCGCCACAGCGGCAGACAGCGTTTTGTATTCTATTCGACGGGCTTCATCATCAAGATTGGCCAAAATAATCTGTTTTTCATTTTGGATGGTCACATTCATAAATTCGAGGTAAACAAAGGCGTTAAACAATACAAAGATGAGCGCAACAACAAGCGTGGATAAGGCAGAAAAACGCCACGTGATCGTTAGTTTCATGGTTTCCTCAGAACATAACCCACGCCGCGAATCGTATGAATCAAGGGTGACGAAAATGGCTCGTCTACTTTCATCCGCAAGTAGCGAATATACACGTCAACGACGTTCGTTTCGCCGTCAAACTCGTAACCCCATACTTGCGCTAAAATCGCATCACGCGACAGCACTTTATCGGCATGACGCACCAGATAATGCAAAAGGTCAAATTCGCGAGTGGTCAATTCGAGCGGTTTCAAAGCGCGATAAGCCCGCCTTTGTTCAGGAATGACGATAAGGTCGCCGACACGCAGCTCGTCTCGGCTCTTGCCCTTGCGAAGTGCCGCGCGAACTCTTGCAAGAAGTTCTTCAGTTTCAAATGGTTTTGTAATGTAGTCATCGGCCCCTGCGTCCAATCCAGCAACTTTGTCTCCCGTGCTGTCTTTTGCAGTCAAGATGATGATCGGAGTGTTTTTCACCTTGCGTACTGATTTGCACACCTGCAGTCCATCCATAAAAGGAAGCATCCAATCAAGCAGAATCAGATCCACATCACGCTCAAGGGCGATGCGTTCTCCGGATTGACCGTCTGTTGCAATAACCACCGATAATCCTTCATGCATCAACTCGAGTTCAATGATACGAGCTATACGTCGTTCATCTTCTACCACGAGAACGAGTGGACTCGCTGTTTGCTCCATAGTCTCTCCCTCACTTACCGTTCGAGCAATTGCACCGTAATGAGCGATTTTCCGACAAGCTCTGCACCACGATACAGTTCTACATCGACCTTGCCGACTTTTCGACTCGAATCCACAATGCGCGCGCGTGCTTCGACACGTTGCTCGATTTGTATCGGTTTTAGAAAGTACAATGTCGCATTGTCAAGCATCATATTGGCATCGCGCACTTTTCTCATCGCTTGCATCGCTGCTTCCGTCATAATGGTCATAAAAACGCCTGGGGATAACCCTCCATACTGTGTGGACATCTGCGGTGTGACCTCACCAGAAAACACCAGCGTGTGGTTATCGACCGTCTCAGAGAAACGATTGAGAACGATATCCTCCATCGTATCCCCAACTTGCGGTTGCTTTTGATTGTACTGTAACGCTTTGATCACATCTTGGCGGCTGATTAACCCGACAAGGCGCTTAAATTCGATGACAGGTAAAAGATCGATACCTTCCCACACCATCATATGAGCCGCTGAGGCAATCGACGTTTTTGGCGTTACAGACAAAGGTTTTTTGCTCATCACTTTACCAATCATCATATCAGGGCTTTTGCGATTAACATCTGTAGGAGCCACGACACCAATCAATCGTCCCTGATCTTGCAAAACAGGGAAGCGAGAGTAACCGCTGGTTTCCACAAGTTGATGATAATCTTGTACGGTTTGATGCTCACTTATCACAACTGGGGGCGTTTTTCCCAAAATATCTTCGACTAACAAAATGTCCTTTTTTATAAGTCGATCATAGATAGCACGATTGATCAAAGAAGCTACGGAAAACGTATCATAAGCGGAAGAAAGTATAGGCAAATCCAGTCGGTCAGCCAATTCCACAGCATCAGCATGCGCGGCAAAACCACCAGTAACAAGCACAGCAGCGCCTTCTTGCAACGCCACCAGCTGTACCATATCGCGGTTACCGACAATAACAAGTGACCCTGGATCGATGTATTTGACCATCGCATCGACTTCCATAGCGCCAATCACAAATTTGTTTAATGTCTTAAACAGCCCACCTCGGCCACCCAGCAAGGTACCATCAACAATGTTGACCACTTCAGCAAACGTCAACCGATCGATATCACGGCGTTGCTTTTTTTCGATGCGCACTGTTCCAATGCGATCGAGTGTCGAAACAAGACCTTGGCCTTCGGCCTCTTTAATCGCCCGATACGCTGTTCCTTCACTTACGACAAGCTGTTTAGCGATCTGGCGTACGGAAATCCGTTCACCAACCGATAAATCTTCGATGTGTTTCAAGATCTGATCGTGCTTAGTTTGCATGACAACCCCACTCTCTCGTCATGCAAACTATTATACAACAGATGACGTTATACCTGCCCATTCCAAAAAAAGTCCATCATGGTTACCGTCAAAGTATCCACAGTTACCCTTTTCTCACAACATAATCGACCAACTCAACGGTCATATCATAGCGAAGCATGGGCGTGATCAAATAAATCCCGTGAAAATAAGTCTTAGCCACATCGATTAACTCTTTAGCGATGGCCACACCTTCTTGTCGCGCACGTAGTCCGTTATAGCTAGCCATCCTTTTTCGCGCATCATCCGATAACGTGATGCCCGGAACCTCATTGTGCAAAAACTCAGCATTACGATGACTTAACAGCGGCATAATTCCAACAAAAATCGGCACCTGCAGATGCTTTGTCGCTGTATAG
>JAKACU010000087.1 GCA_021821185.1 Bacillota bacterium | reverse complement strand
GTATTGTCCGCGTCTTGCGACAAAGATAAAAATTAGCGATAATGGTTTTGTGAAGAATCTCACAGACTACCTTGCGAATTGTGGCTGAAGTCAACTGAAAACGACCATAATCCCATAGTCTGATCAATAGTCCTAGAGATCGCTAAACTGGAGACGATTTGTTCTATAGACTGCTGATCTAACCATAGATTCCGGATATTCAATGGCGAAATCTTCAACTCCCAAGATACTCCAGGCACCCAAACCACCAAGATATATTTCATGATTTCGCCAATTGCACACAATTTCACAGGTCACAACAGCTTAAATTTCTGATATACTATCCATATGGACGTTGCGTAATTGTTTTATAGGCTAAAAGGATCATATTTATCTTTTTTTATTGTACTTCTTACTTGACTGTATTTCTTACTTTGGCGCAATCTTTGGCACGATTTTTCTGTTTACAGTGATTGTTTGGTGCTTATTTATTAATTTTTCAAGGAGGCGTCGCTATGAGTGGCTATGCCGAACTTGATTCTAAAGTAGAGATTGGAACGAAGTCGATGAGTATTCCTTCATCAACAGTGTGTACGGAGCAAGGTGAACTTAACCGGACCTTATTCGAAGCTATTTTTGAACGTGCAAGTGACGGATACGTGGTCATGGATGAATCCTTATGCGTTCAGTATATGAACCAAACAGCGATAACATGGTTTGGTGGCTCGCAACTTGGGCATGTGACTTGTGGTGAGCTCGTGCATTGCAAAACGGAACAGGGAAATAGTTTACAAAACAACCACTGCTTCGGGTGTTTTGCCTTAAGTCATCACACCTCACTCGCAGAAGAACAGATGACCATTACGCAGCAAAACGGAAAACAGATTGCTGCCAGTGTGAGCTATAGCTACATTCCATATGAACATGGTCGTTATTTATTAATGGCGATACGCGACATATCTGCGCAAAAGAAATTCGAACAGGAGCGCATGATGAATGAAGCCTTGCGACTTACGATCGAAGAAAGAGAACGTATTGCGCGTGATTTGCATGACACCGTTGCGCAAGATATGGCCTACTCCAGTTTGCAGATCAAGCGAATGCGAAAAGAGGTTATAAATTCCACTTCAACCCTAGAAAGCACTGCAGATTCTTTAAAATTGGCGGATTGTTTGAAGATAGCTGACTCCTTAAAGCTAATCAGTGAGTCCATTGACCATAGCATCGATGAACTTCGTAGTTCCCTTTATGACTTAAATTTTGTTCTTGAGACTGATTTCATTCAATTCGTTAGAGATAATGCCGTTCGCCTTGAAGAGCGCTTAGGGATCTCAACTTCAGTTCACGTTCAAGACACGTGCGGTTCCTGGCCAGATAAGATTGAAGAACAGTTGGCACGTATTGTAAAGGAGGTATTTACCAATATCCACAAGCATGCTAAAGCAAAAAATGTGATCATCACGATTGAACGAAATGAGAAAGCAATGGAAGTAACAATTCAAGATGATGGATGCGGTTTTGCTGTCAGCGACAAATCAAAGACTGAGCACTTTGGATTTCGGTCGATTATGGAACGATGCAATCTGCTTGGAGGAAAGGCTACTGTCCTTACCGAGAAAGGCCAAGGAACCATATGGCACTTCTTTGTACCAGAAAAATCAGAAATGGTGTCTTGATCAGGACATGATCAAAGACACCATTTTTTTGCAAACGAATTAGGACTCATGCTTAGGATCGTCCACCACAAGCCCCTCTCGAACGGCGTAGGTTGCGGCCTCCACTCGATTAGATACATGCAGTTTATCCAGTATGTTGCGCACGTGATTACGGACCGTATTTTCACTAATATAAAGGCGTTTCGCGATATCCCGATTCGATGCCCCCGTACCCAATTCCCGCAACACCTCTATTTCCCGCGCCGTCAAAGGTTCTGCTCTATCTTCAGAAGTGCTAGCAACCGACTTTGGTCGCGACATTTCCGATAAAATGCGTAATGCAAGATTGCTTGGTACAACCGCCTCGCCAAGCGCTACACTCTTCACCGCATGAAGCAATTCATCTGGATCCACCGTTTTAATCACATAGCCCTGCGCACCGCATTTGACCGCTTCAAACAGCGAACGTTCATCTTCATTAACCGTTAAGATGAGAATGCGAATGCGCGAATCAATTTCGCGAATTCGTTTCGTAGCTTCCATACCACCCATAATCGGCATAGACAAATCCATAATCAACACATCAGGCTGCAGTTTTTGAACCAACGATACAGCATCACGCCCATTTTCGGCTTCACCGACTACCTCAAATTGCGGATCACCGCCTAGAATACCGATGACGCCTTTACGAAACAGATGATGATCATCTACTACGGCTATTCGAATGTTCATCTGTACTCCCCCTTAGGAAACAAACTGTTGGATAGTAAGAAGATGTTTTGCCATGTGCGATAATTCCTCTAGAGATTGATCGATCCGGTCAGCTGCTTCAGATTGTTCGGTTGTCGTAGCGGATACTTCCTCAGTCAAAGCCATCGACTGTGCCACGACTTCATGTAATCCGCGAGCGAGTTCACCTAATTCAACATTTTGATCACGTTGTACCCCGACTTGGCCGTCTACTTCCAGCACTAAAGATGTAACCACTTGTGCTGCATCAGATATCGACCCTAGGGATCCTTCAATACCCGACAACGCATGCTCTACTTGTGCGAAGGATTCATTCGTGATATCGACAGCTCGATTGACATCACCAATGTGATCGACCATGGACGTGACTACTTCCTGGATTTTCCTACTTGAGGATTGACTTTGCTCAGCTAAAACACGAACTTCATTGGCTACTACGGCAAACCCTTTTCCAGCGTCTCCAGCCCGTGCAGCCTCGATCGACGCATTCAAAGCAATCAAATTGGTGCGATGAGCAATATCTTCAATAGCCTGTAAAATCGTCCCGACGCTTTGCGCGCTTAAAACGAGTCCCTGCGTCATAGATCGGGTATCCACCAGGGCACCATTAGCAGCAACAAGTTCTGTTGCGATAATTTCCACTTTTTGATGACCTACACAAATTTGCGCCTCAAGTTGTTCAACAGCGTTCTTGCCATTTGCTACCTTTGCGGACAATGCTTCAAAACTCGTATCAGCTTGCTTCGCAATCTGCAACTGTCTCTCAGCGATTTCATGAGCATGAACTGCCCCATGCGTCATATCAACCACTGCCTGCGCAATAACCATGGCACCTTCTTTTGCCTCTGAGGCTTTTGTAGAGACATTATCCACCGTCAAATAAATGGCACTCGAAGATTCCGCCGCCGTTCGCTGATAGTTGTGCAATATCTCCAATGTATGTACAAATACATCGGTTACATCGCTGATTTCATTTTTCATGCGAGACCGCGGTAACACCAAGTCAAACTGTCCCTTTTGCACTGCCTCTGCTGCTTTGCGTAACAGCGTAACTTGTTTCAAAATATAGCGTGATCCTACTGCAGCTAAGATAGCTTGCCAAATAACACCTAACGCAAGCACAACGAATGTTAAATACAACATGGTATTTCCCGACATAACTCGTGAATGCATATAACTGACTAAGAGACCACTTATACCATAAGTGATTACAGACACAACCATTGTAACGAATAATAACTGTAATTCCAATCTTCTTTTCAGATAAATCCCTCCGATTGATCAAACACTCCTGCCATTCCAACCCTAAAATGTGTGAACGATACACATTATCATAGTATTATCAAGGAGGATTTTCGTCAATGAAAAGTAAAATCATCAGCTTATCGCACGTCCCGTAATCATTGAAAAAGGAGCACAGACGATCATGTCTGATGCTCCTTCTGTCTTATAACAACTCTTACACACGAGGTTGGTAGACACAAGTTGGATCACTTTCCAAGTAATCACCCGTTAAGGCGTAAGCACGTGATCGCGATCCCCCACAAATAGAGCGAAATTCGCAACGCCCACATTTTCCTTTTAACAACGAAACATCGCGCAGTTCTTTAAATAATGGAGAATTGCGATAGACGTCAGATAGTTTTTGCTGACGAACGTTTCCTGCCACAATGGGTAAAAAGCCACTCGGATAGATATCCCCTTGATGCGAAACAAAGGCGAAGCCATTTCCATCATTGACACCCTTAGCCGCGCGAAGCGGACCGTCAAACAAGTGAAATCCTCGATCCTGAGAAAACGACAAAGAATCCGTCACAGTTTCGGTTTGGCGATGCTGTAGTACGACGCGTCGATAATGAGGTGCCTCTGTTGTCTTTACATCAAAAGAGCGCATATGAGATTGTTCGAAAAGCCATCGCATGACTCGCTCGTGTTCGTCTGCGGTAACCATATCTTCTACACGAGCACGACCTGTCGGCACAAGAAAGAAAACACTCCATAGTACCGTGTTAAATTGTTCGGCAATATCCGCGATACGGTGTAAATCATTAAGGTTATAACGAGTAACTGTTGTATTGAGCTGAATCGGGATATTGAGATCCTGCAATATTTTTAACGACTGAATGGTCAAGTCATAAGAACCCTTCGTGCCACGAAAACGGTCATGAATCGCGGCAGTAGACCCATCTAAGCTAAAAGCCCAACGGGTGAGACCGGCTTCTTTTGCTCTCCTGATCGCATCTTTTGTTACTTTCGGTGTCGCACTTGGTGTGATAGACACAGCTAATCCAGACTCTGTTCCATAACGAATAAAATCGAACAAATCTTCACGTTCAAGCGGATCCCCACCGGTAAACACGAGCAACGGACGATCCATAGATACGATATCATCGATAAGTTCCATGCCCTCTTTTGTGGTTAGCTCCCTGGGATCCCGCATTTTTTGAGCTTGTGCACGGCAATGCAAACAATGCAGTTGGCATGCACGAGTCACTTCCCATATCACAATAAACGGCGTTTCATTGAAATTTCGCTGCCATGGTCTTTTTTGCTGTTCTTGAGTTGCCACGTGTTTGGAACCTCCCGCAAAAAAACATCAATACACCAAGGTAAACATACAGCAGCGTACCGATCTGCGATGTGATCCATATCACCTAATATAAAACGGAAGAAATGTTTTTGCCTGCCCCTTCCTGAGGTTCATGATGCCAAATGGGTAGACTGACATGTATGCGCGTTCCCACACCAACTTGACTTTCAATATTCATATGGCCAAAATGCGCTTCAACGATACGACGACAGATCATGAGACCTAGGCCCGTTCCATTTTCCTTTGTCGAAAAAAACGGTTCTGTCAGACGAGGTAACGCTTCAGGCGAAACTCCATCACCATCATCCTCGACAAAAACTGTCACATGTCCGCCGTCACAGGTCTCTCCAATCGTGACGACACCACCAGAAGGCATGGCTTCGATAGCGTTTTTTATCAGATTGACAAAAAGTTGTTTGAGTTGATTAACGTCACATTCAATTCGATCCAAGGTTGGTTCGGCGATGAACTCAATCGTGACATTCTTAACAATGGCCTGAGGATTGAGCAAGGTCACGACATCTTGCAAAAGGTCAGCAACACTCGCCTCGGTAAAGCGAATTGCCTGAGGTTTGGCAAATACGAGCAATTCGTTTACGATTAATTCAATGCGCGTCAGCTCAGATTTCATAATGCCCAAATAACGAAGTTCCCGATCAGCTTGATCGTTTGCCTCCGAATCACGCACACATTGTTCTAATAATTGCAAAAAACCACGCAATGTAGTAAGCGGATTGCGTATCTCATGAGCAACACCAGCAGCCAACTGGCCTACAGCAGACAACTTCTCTGCCTGCCGAACCATACGTTCTGCCTCTTTTTGCTCAGTCACGTCTTGTACAGTACCGATCAGTTCACCCTCCATCCCTTTGTTCCATTTGGAGTGTAGGATACGTACCTTACCATCGGCTCGACAAATGCGATACTCAATGTCTCTCGGATGATGATCTATGGCTAGCAAATGAAGTTCATCGATAAACTCCTCACGATCATCCGGATGGATGTAGAGAATAATTTGCTCATAATAAACCATATCGCCTTCTGGAAGTCCGAACATTTCGAAAATTTCATGTGTCCAACGCGATGACCACGTGTTCGGGTCAAATTCCCATAACCCAATTTTCGCTGCTTGCTGTGCTTGTTCCAATAACAGGCGGCTTTTCAACAGAGATCGTTCCATATGCTTTCTTGCGCGAATATCTTTAGCAATTCCGTAGACACCACTACTGTGTCCATCGAAATCGATGGGATAAAGAGCCACATGAATGTCAAGACGATCACCAGACTTTGTAAAAAACGCAATCTCAAACTCACTTGCCAATCCATTTAGACACGCTTCAAATCCTTCCTGAGCGATTTGTACATCGTCAGGCAAAATGAGTTCGATCATATTTTTTGCTTGTAGTTCCTCGCTACTATATCCTCCTAATGACTCTGCTTTGGCGTTAGCCATCATCAATTGTCCAAAAGGATTCATGGCAAAAACGGCATCAGGATAATCATCAAATATCGATCGATGGAGTAATTCGGACTGCCAATGTTGATATAATCGATCATACTGTTCTCGATGGCGTTCACCCATGCGGGTTCCCCCTCAATAATCTCGAGTCCTGAATTGTACCAAACAGCCTTATTATACCAGATTCTGTATCAGTTTTAACAAATTATTCAACAATAGATACACAAAATTAAAAGGCAGTTCCCATAACTCAGGAACTACCCTTATCGATGGCGGAGAGGGTGGGATTCGAACCCACGAACGGTTTCTAGCCGTTGCTCGTTTTCAAGACGAGTGCCTTCAACCACTCGGCCACCTCTCCACAAAAAATCAGTCGATATGTAGTATAGCACACTTAACCTATGTTTGAAAAGTCTCGTCAGGTATATCTTTTGCCCAAGTAAAGTAGCGGTTCATAGGTCCTGTCCACACCATGCTAACGATGAGTCCAAACATTTCACTTACACGCGCATCCCATCGCCAGACATGACCTAACCAGTGAATCACCAATGTATTGAGCAATAATCCGATACCATAAACAAGAAAATAACGCATGGCACGAATACTTCGACTACCGCAACGTGTGTACCACGTTAATTGTTCACCGGCGAGCCAATTGATGGGCATGGTCAGGATTCCAGCTACAAGCACCGCTTCCTCATATGGAGCATCGAACCCTTTTGTAAATAACCGGAACAGCATGATAGATATTAAGGCGGTACATAAGCTGCAAAACGCATATAAACTCCAAAAGACGTTACGACGTCTCATGGCTATATCCCCTTATGATGGTTTCGGTCGAATGACCGTATTATGCCTCATAAGATAAAAAACATTCATGGAATTTTATATGTTGTTACCGTTGCGGATGACTCCCAAAGACCATCAGGTTCTAGTCGCACAAGCACATCGGCACCGACATAGCTTTGAATAGTTCCAGACGATTGATCAGCATGGACGTCAGCAAACAAGGTTCCATCACGTTCTATAAGCGCAGCTCGCAAAAAGCGTGTATGTTTCGTGCGCTTTTTATGAACAGGTGCCGCAAGTAATTTCGCTTGATGCACCTGTTGC
>JAKACU010000086.1 GCA_021821185.1 Bacillota bacterium | reverse complement strand
CGGTATTTGCAGCTTGTGTTGAAAAAAGATTAAATTGATTAATGGTTTCCCCGATAGTCTCAAATAACTTGTGATTGAGGGAGGAATCTGTGGCAAAGGTAACAAGTCCCACAGTGTTACCATTTGTATCTTGCCCTGTAGAAACCGTCCCGTTTTCAAAATACGTACCAAACGAAGAAAAATAAAGTTTTGCAATGACGTTGTCTCCATTGCTAACAGGAAACAACGGAATAGTGAATGCGTCATTAGAAGAAAATAAACTATTGCTATTTTGAAAATTCACAACTTGACTCTTTCCATTAAATTCAATAGTCGTCCCACCGCTAAAATCATTCGCCGTCATTTCAAGCGCGTCCGTTGTAAAATCTGGTCTTAACGCTGTTGATGTTTCGTCTGCAGTTATCGCTTGTGTTATTGGACCAAAGTGAGAATGCGCCAAGGCCGTAAATATATAAGAACCATTTAAAAGAGTGATCGATTTTTGAACTTTGTGACCATCTAGCTGATAGGTACAAGGAACTACATTGCCATTAATGTCCCTCCCGTTTGATAGATAAGTTGTAAAGACCGGCATGTACATTTGATAATGCGTAAAACCTAAAAAATTCATCTGATTCCACATGGGAGTGCCATTATCTTGAGCCAAAGAAGCAGAGTTACCAGAGCCATAAGTTACTGTTCCATTCGAGTTTCCTATGGACTGAATGATGGAATTGAAATTGCCTAAATTAGCATGCCACGCATTGGCAAATGCGGTCCATGCTAGAGAAGATACCTTTTGAGTTGGGACTACAATTTGCTGAATCGCGCTTATGTCTCTACGTCGTACTGCGCGCAACAGTTGATTTGACGTGGCTTGTATACTATTTTCATTGTTATAGACCGACATAGTAATGAAAAAACCTGCAATAATTACAGCAAGTAATGAAGATCCAATCACAGCACGGTGAACTACTTTTTTCTTTTTTTCTGATGTAAGTTCTTCGTATGAAGATTTGACATTTGATTGGACATTCTTACTTGTTTTAACTACTACGTTTGCTGTAGCCTTCCCAACCTTTTGAAATTTGTTTTGTACATGCCAATTTTCAGGAAAAAACTTCTCACCCTTTCGCTTCATAACATCATGCAATCCAAATGCTAAGAATGCTAGGCCAAGCCCAATTACTATATAAAATCCCCACGACTCACTTAGAAGAAATCCACTAATCTGTTGAGTGATATCATTTCCGGAACTTCCAGATAAAAGATTACTCATAAAGTTTGAAGAGGTATCCGAACCACTCAATAAACCTTGCACAAAGTTAGCAGCTAAATTTTGCATCATAATCGTTGTTATAAGTATCGTTACCAGTAATAGTCCACCAATAATAGCATCAACCAAGGAGCGAAGGCGATCATGCAGAAAAATACTTGCTCCCATGCCGATTAATCCAAGAAGCAATACGATTACCCACAATCCATTCATTTGCGTGGGGGAAATATTCAAATGAGCTAATACAATATTAGCGGTATACCACGGGAAAAAGATACTCAAAATGGTTAAAACAGAGAACATCATGGTGCGGTATGAATCTTTAGACATATTCAACATTAATCTCCCCTTTATTTTGTTGATAAAATTTAATGAAATTTCTCAAATAACACATCATCTCCTTTTTGGAAAATGTTATCACATTTAGTGATAGAAAGTATTAGTGCTTCTTGAAATGTTTGTCGATCTGTGTCGATGACAATGTTGTTCATACCAAAACAAAAAAAACGCCAACAAAATCAGCGCTTGAAATATCCGCTCTATGGAAAAACTCTTGCACGTATATATCGCGAATGCTATGCTTACACTAACAAAGCAGAAGGGCATGGCAGGCAAATACCCGCCCTTCTGCCAGGGATCAGGAACGGCGTTTACGGTTGCACCCGTTGCCGTTCCTTCGTGTTTTTCTCCCCTTGATCCGCTTGTACTTCTTGTTTTTCTCTCTGGCGGCCGCCATGTTAGACCATGCGGTTACCAGTTCGATTAACTCAATGATAATGCGGAGCAATAGTTCAATCACACTCAATCCCCTCACCTCCTTTCGTCTTAGACGTAGGAGGAAAGGCAGAAGTGAAACACCCTTCCATCAAATAGTATAGCAAAAATAAGACAGGCACGATTCGGCGCTTGTCTCATTTATCTTTTACACGGATATAAACCTCACACCTCGATCAACGCATCTACCGTTGTTTCTAGTACAATTGCCAACTTCTTCGCAATATACACCGTTGGAATCCTTTCGCCGCTTTCAATTTTTGAAATAAACGCTTGAGAAACTCCACTTCGTTTGGCAAGTTGCACTTGTGTAAATCCCTTTTCTTCTCGATGTCTTTGCAAGTAAAAGTGCATTTGCGTTCACCACCACATTATGATATGCCTATAGTCATAAATAATACATTCTAGGACGATAGGTTATGAGACACTCAGGTATTCATTGGTTTATGAAATCGAAACAAGATGACAGATGGATACTCTTTTGGAATCGGTTCGTTGATGATTCCGAAAATATCATCTCCATCGGAAACGACAAAACTGGTGTTCCATACTACGTTACCTTGCGCGATTTCGGAGAAACTGTCTTGATCGAATTATATCGCCAATGCCATCAATTTGGTACGGACTCCCTACTAATTTTGTCCGTCAAATTCAAGGATAGAGCCGAAATTTGCGATATCCAAAATTCCGTTAATTCTATTGGTATTGGTTCAGCTTTGATGAAAAGTGCAATTCGTTTTGCACAATCAAGGAAAATCAAAGAGTTTACTGGATTTCTGTGTGTAGACGATCTTGATCATCGCGACCGACAGATAAGTTTTTATCAAAAATTCGGCTTCTCTATCATCGCTACTCCCACTGGAGAGCCCGAAATTTATCTTTCCATTCCTGCGGCTGGCGAATTGTAACCATCGGATATGTATCGGTATTTGCATCATATAGCATGGCCTCAATATCACGAGCAACCATGCCTGCGTACATCGTCGCGTCCGTTTGGTACCGCATTAGACGTTTTTCATAAGTTTCTGCATTAAGAGAGGGTCCCATCACATCCCGCGAAACAACCAAAGCAAAGCTATCGCCAAATTCCCTGCTTGATTCATTACTTACGACGTACGGATACACGGTTACCACAAACTCAATATACGGATACTTACCTAAACGTGAATTATATACAGCATGTGGTTCAATAACAAAACTTGTTTTGCTTGATTGGCCACATAAAAGTTCTCGAACGGATGTCATGACAGCGATACGATCAAACGGAAATAGATGTGTTTTTCGAAACCAAATTAGCATTCTGGGTCTTTTGCGTAATTTCCAATCGCTATCTTTAGGTGGAAAGGCGGCAACGTTAAATTGTTCTCGATGTAGGGTATAATACCATCGCCATGTTAATCTTGAGATCATTATGCTTACTCCTTTGGATGCATTTGTGTTCTTTAGAGTAACCATACAAAATAATCAACTCGCCAAACCTTGTATTTTCAGTCGATTTTTCAGGCAAAAGAACGCCACGAATATTAGAGGCGCTTGGAATATCTGTTCTATAGACGAACTCTTGCACGTATAATCCCGTGATGCTATGCTTAAACTACAAAAAGCGGAAGGGTGTAAGTCGGACAACCGACCCTTCCGCTGGGACACTAGGAACGGGGTTTGTCGGAAACCCCGTTTTCGTTTGTTTTCTTTGTTTTGGTTTTTGTCACTGCATACTCCAGGTATGCTTTTAGCACACCAAAGAGTGCTATAATGACACCGCACAAAGAAATTAGTAACGAAAATACCATGTCCCTCACCTCCGTTCCGTTTCCGGCTTAGGAGGAAAGGCGGAAGTACCCTTCCAATTGCAAATATACCAAAAACGAGACAGGCACGATTCGGCGCTTGTCTCGTTTGTTCTCGATCACCACATTTTCAGCTTGACGAATAAACTGTGCGTGATACGATAAACATAACAAAAGAGCCGTGTGTCACCACGACTCTTTCGGTACAGTGGCCCAATCAAGGGCAGCTCCTTGTCGTATTAATGATTTAACTGCAACAAGAAAAAACCGCTTGTCCTAACTGGGGAGTCAGGGGCGGTTTTTCTTGTTGAATGAGACAATTGCCAGAACCAGCATCGCAAAACTGACTGCGAACGAAAGTCCCTGCCATGTCACCATTCCACATCACCTCCCTATGTGGGAAGTGAGCCGCCCCTGATCAAACTACTGTACATTTGCTATTTTACCAGATCCCTACATGCTTCGTAGTGCTTGCCACGATAGACCAGCCAACCACAAAAACCACCATCACAAGCGGAGCCATGGGCACACCACGCTTATCGCTGAATCGTCTTGTGATTGGCCTTGCTAAAGGAGCGAACGCTTGGGAAACCGCAAACACGATGAGTGCAGGCAAGAATCCCAATGCTGCCCCCATGACCATGCCCATCTTCCAATCACCTGCACCAATCACGTTGAAGTAAGCGACCACAAAGAGAACCACACCCATGCCGAGCCATCCAATAAGCGACGCCATAGACATGCCTGATGCACCAAAGAGTACGAATATGGCTATATAATTGAGCCAATTCGGTATGCGATGCGTGTACAAATCATAGACGGATGCGATGAGCAAATAGACAACAAAAAGAAAGAGTGCAAACAAAGAAAACACCTCAAATTAGTTTTAGTAAGGCCGTGACACAGGACGTTTAACCATGCTTGCCTCAATGTACCGTGTTTTGAGTTCCGCGAGCATCTTATTGATCGGCTTCATTTCTGCGTTGGTTGTCGCTAGAATCACGTAGTGACGTAGACCGGAATAGTGTGGCGTGCTGAATATATCCCAAATGTACGGAATCTCATAAGGGGATATTTTCCTCGGATTGTACTTGTCGCGCCTTGCATCCAACACAAAATACGCCTCATCCCAACGAGCTTCGATGATCTTAATTCCGTAGCTCACGTCGATATCCCAACCGTCTTCATTTTTTGATCGAAATAGGCGTGTGATCTCATCCACGACTTGCATGCGAAATAATTCGTATTCCTCTTTCGCTTGGGCGATGGTACGCACAGGTTGTTTTGCTTTTTTAGTCTTCATCATAAACCATCCTCTCGCCACGCGGATTTTCGGGCTGTTTTTGTGTTTGCCAAAAAGGATTGTCAGCACCAAGCCAAGGCACCGTTCGGTTGTCGAAATCCGTTTCATCCACAAGATGGGGAAATTGCCTATTATATTCTAAAACCTTTTTATATACGCCACTGTAGTCTCGTGTTGTTCGTTCGCATATTTCTTTGCATTCCTCAATTCGATTTGGTTTAAGCAACCGATAGGCACGCTGAAACGCATAAAAATCGAATACCTCTGTTTCTGCTTTAACGGGATATTCTCGATCACTGCTGAACCAAACCGCCATCTTATCTGTAGGAAGAAATTTCGTGGTGAACATAGGATAGCTACCATGCTGTAAAGCGCTTGTCCACATAAAGGTTTTAGCTACACGATACAAATGTTTGCGTATCAGTTCTGCATCTTCTTGCGATACCCAAGAAAATTCTTCATCCAGAAATCGTTGGCTAAAAACCTGACTAAGTGAATAGTATCCGTTGTCTTTGTAATCGCTTGTAAGGTATTCAATCTGTTTCAGAATTCGATCTGCAGTAAGACGGTACACGCCTAGATGCCAACCGTATTTGCGAACAAGGTAATCTAAGGTTCGCCATGCTTGAGTTCGTTCCTTTTCGTACGGTTCAAAACGAGCTACCCAAACAAAATCGCCTTTTGTCATTTGTCGACTGCGACTTCGATCATACCGTTTGTGCTCAATATCATTTTTAACATACCATTTGCGCAAACGGACCCCTGCGTAAATAAGCAATCCCACAGCAATAGCACTAAGCATAAAAATAGCGCCCACCATACCGGTATCCCCTATCGTTTTTACTATTTTTTCTGGGGCGGATTGATAACGCTCAACCCGCGAAAAACGTTAGCATCGCAACACGACACACACAACCTTTTTAGTAAGCTTTACTAACAGCTAAGCGCACCGTTTTCTTTTCCGGTACGATCATTTCTTCACCCGTTTGCGGATTACGCGCTTTACGTTCCGGACGCACCGTTGGTTTGAGTTTACCGACACCGGGCAAAGCAACTTCTTTATCGGCTTTTAGAGCAGCCACTATCGTATCGTGATACGCATCAACAATAGCTAGTACATCTTTTTTGCTCTTGCCCGTTTTCTCAATCAGTTCCTGCACCAAATTGTCTTTCTTAAGCTGTTCTACCGCCATTTGTACCTTCTCCTTTTTTGGAAATCTATGTTCCTACACTTAATGTAGCACAAAGAAAAAAGGCCCGAAGGCCCGAAAACGATCAACTTATCTCAGAACGCACCAACGCTCCATGATCGATTTCTCGTGGTGTAGCATCTTTAATTTGTGCGGTACTTGGTGTGTGATAGGGATTTGTTCGTAGCGTATTGGCACGATAATCCCGCACAAAATCTTCAAGTCGTAACTGCATTTTTGTCTGTTCGGATACTGGCCGAGCTGGTTTGCGAAGTTCACCGTCAACGGAAGTTGTGCCTAGATGATTGATTTTTCCCTGTTCAATCATGGAACGTGCTTGCATATCGCGTACAGCTGGCGCAAAAGTAGCCTTTGCGTTTTGGTAAGAGCCAAGTGCTGTTATCGCACTTCCAGCAATGTCTTTATTTCGTGATGATTGCGCCTGCAACAACTCGTGATACATTGGTGCATCTTCACCTTTTGACCAATATTTTTCAAAAGTGTCTTGCATCAATACCGGTGTCGGCACTTTACTAGTTTCTAGATCTACTGTAGGTATTCCTAGGGCTTGTGCTGTTTTCGCTCGATCATACAAGCTATAACCATCCGCTAACTTCGTGCTTGCTTTTTCATAATTTGTCATCGCTTCTGTCGTGCCGCTCCACGCTGGCGCAGGATTGTTTTCCGTAGCCGGATAGAATGTTTGCTCAGACGCACGAACGGCATATTTAGACGCCGCGTTCACGTCTGCTTGATCACGCAGTAAGTTACGTGTTTGACGCAACGCTTGCTCCTTACGATAGCGTCGTTGTAACGGTGTTGCCAGTCTTGTGTGATTCGCCAATACACCATTTTCTACCTTGCTTTGTAATTTTTCGTCACTGGTGAAGGCGAGCATACCGGAATTTTGCCATCCTGCCTTGGCCTGATTCCAGATCATGCCCATGTTCGAGTTGGCCGCCGCTTGTTTCGTGTCGTCACGCAAATCCCGCAACGCATCAGCTGTGCGTGAATGCAATAATGGATGACTCCCGTATTTTTTCCGTGGTGTTGGACGATTCCCACCACCACTCATGCGATCACCAAGTGATCCACCACCTTGTACGCTGTTGCCACCCACAACACCCAGCAAATCCCCGTTTGCTAAGGTATCGTTCGAACCCTGGCCACCCGTTCTGTGCATCGCGGTAATGTCATCGAAATCTGCACCTTGCGCAATAGCACTCGCATGTGCCTCCGGATGGGCTTTAAGCGATTTTTGCGCCATGTTACGTACAATCTTCGAGTTATCCATCGCCTTAAACGCATGGC
>JAKACU010000085.1 GCA_021821185.1 Bacillota bacterium | reverse complement strand
CCAGGACTTATAAGGACCTTCGTGAGAACAACGAGCTCGAATCGAATATAAATCACCAATCAATCCATTCGTCAGCTGTTTTTTAATCCATTGATTGGCCTTCATAAATCGATGCGTAAATCCTACCATGAGAATTTTCCCAGTCTCCTGAGAAACTTGTTGCATCAAATTTGCGCCAGCCACATTCAATGCCATGGGCTTTTCACAAAGAACGTGTTTTGCGGCGCGCAAGGCCGCTACTGTTTGTTCGGTATGCAATGCATTCGGCGTACAAATGCTAACGGCATCTAAATCCTGCATTTCTAGTAACGCCCGATAATCTGAAACTACAGTTTGTATGCCAAATTGTTGAGCCATCAAGTTTGCCCGTGCCAGATCAATGTCAGCAATCGCGGCAATCTCAACTTCACCCGACAATTGATGATATCCGGGTAAATGAGCATATTCGGCGATAGCTCCTGCACCTATAATGCCAACGCGTAACGGTTTTGTCTCCAATATTGCCCCCCCTGACAAATGCCTTCATGCTAGTGTTACAAGTAGATTCGATACACAAGAGAATTATTCCACCATAAAATTATTTTTTTTTGGTTAAAACCACCGAACGATGGAAAAAAATTACCCATCTTTTCTTTGTGTTAGTATTAATGCATTTTGTAAACTGATTTCCGTACCTAGTTGGTCGTCTTCGATACCCTCGAATTCGACAGACAGATAACCATCATACCCAGACTTTATAATTTCTTGCATGATGGCAGGCAAATCGATGTCACCATGACCAAGAATAGCTCCTCGCAATAAGTGGCCACCTGCTGTTTCGAAGAAGCCCCTTCCAACCACAGGCGATGATTTGCGAATGTAAAAATCCTTCAGATGAATCATCGAGGCAATTGGGAGATTTTTCCTTACGGCGGCTACTGGATCCTCATCCACACAAAGAAAGTTCCCCACGTCGATCGTCGTTCTAAAGTTTGGCCTGTTCACTAACTGTACCAACCTTGAAACGCGATCACTCGCCTGCACAAAAAAGCCGTGATTTTCAACGCTCGTCGTGATGCCAAAGTTTGCCGCGTAATCAGCAATTCGCTGGCATGCCGACACGAGGCTTGGTAAGTCCTCTTCAAACTTTGCAATACTTGTCTCAGGAATGGGACGCCACGCCACATCATGTCGCAGCAAATGCACCCCTAATTGATGAGCAATATCTACTTGACTCTTAAGCTCTTGAATCGATCTTTCATACTGATCTGAATCTTTTGTGATAAAATTCCCACGAACAGCATAATTGGAAATTGCGATATTACTTTTTATGGCCTGTTCCCGAATCGCCTCAATGAGAGATGGATTTTGTACTAAAGTAAAACCAATCGGCACAAGTTCCACGTGTTGTGCTCCACGTTCTGCCAGCCAGCGAATTGCAGCAGGCACTGTCATCTCGCCGTTTTCAAGTGACCTATGAAGACTATACGTGCTGATACCTATTTTCATAATTTCCCTCCCCCTCGTACTATGCATATTATTCTTTTTAAAAAGGTGGAATGCAGTATGGAGACACCACAATTTTCATTTTCCGTGTTCTCTGATCCGCACTTCATGGCTTGGAAAGAGAGCAACCTTCCCGTCGATTCCGTTTCCATCGTAGAACAATCCTTTGAAGATGCCCTGCAAATGCATCCTCAATGGGTTGCTATTATCGGCGATCTCACCAATGGTAAAATCCGAGACTATAAATTAGCCTCTCGCATTCTTTCCCAATATACAGAAACGCGTTTTTTCTACACGATGGGAAATCACGAGTACTATGGCTGCTATGAAGACAATGATTATTCTAATGACAAGGCGCAAGAGCGCTTTTTACAGTATACGAACATGCCTTCAATCTATTACAAAGTAGAGTTTCAAGGTTTCTCTTTTCTGTTTTTATCAACAGAGTACTATAGCAAAACGATCAACGATGCCGGCTGGCTGTCTGATGCACAGTTGCATTGGTTAGATGATCGATTGTATGAACAATCTCAACAAAATCCCAATAAACCTGTGTTTGTATTTTTTCATCAACCGGTGAATGAAACTGTCGCAGAGTCCAAACAAACATGCGTCCAGTCCGATGCTTTACGTCATATCCTTAGCCAACATCAGCATGTGCTGTTCTTTTCAGGGCACACTCACTGTAACATGGACAGAATTGATCAATACGTAACGGATGGATCGATAACTTTTGTGGGTGGCGGGTGCCCACATGGAGATCATCCGCAATCACGATTTGTTGAGGTTTATCACAATAGAATCATAATCCGTGTGCGAGATCACAAAGCGGCAAGTTTCATCAAAGAACACGATCACACCGTGTGGCTTCCCTCATAAAATGTAGGAGTCTTAGATTCCCTGTGTTGAAGCAATTTCGACAAGACGTTGGATTTTATACGCGGTACGAAAATCAGGTTGTATGGGCGTATGCGTTTCAACGGCATCCAAAAAATTACTGAGTTGAACAACAAACGGATCTGATGACACGTTCTGTTCTTCCGAAACTTTCAAAGGATCGTCTGCTTCGCGTGGTTGATACCACGTCACATGAAAGTTTTCTGCATCACGTATATCAAAAGTTGCATATCCGCGAGCTGCCATGATCTCAATTTGGTAAGTTCCTGGACCTACTCGACTATCCAACAGAGATAACAAAGCTCCTGAAGCAAACCGCCCGGTCACGATCGACATATCATCGTTTGTCGGGAAGTGATTTTGCCGTTTAATGAATGTTCCTAACGTCCCCTGAATCGTTAACAACTGGCCGCATTGTGGTTCAAGCATCCATGTTGCCATGTCTAAGGAGTGCGACCCAAAATCAGCGAGCGCACCAGATCCAGCTACCCTGTCGTTCATTCGCCATTCCATACCAATCGCGTCGTTGGCTAATCGAGCACCACTGCATATCTCTCGATAAACAAAAACCGTTCCCAAATCGCCACGATTAATGAAGTGATATAGGCCTGAAATACCTTTGCGATAACGATTTACAAACCCAATCATATTGACTACATTTGCCCGCTCTACTTCCTGCATCATGCTATAAGCACCGGCTTGACTATCAGATGCTGGTTTTTCACAAAGTATCGCTAACCCACGTTGCGCCGCCAGGTTCACATAGTGGACATGATATTGGTTCGGGACTGCAATAATCACCGCGTCCAAATCCCGATGCAGAAATTCTTCAATATTTGTCGCACATACGGATGTTGTACCCTGACTAAACTGTCGTGCTCGTGATATATCTTCATCAAAAACGACATCCAAGACGCAACGGTCAGAGAGCACCGAAATCGCAGATCGATGATTAAAGGCGATACCTCCACAACCTATCAGGCCCAACTTTATCATATCCTCGTCTCCTTACCGTTACTTTCTCGCTGTCTCGTTAGTCAAAGCGTCATAAACTAGATAACCTCTTTGAAACACTTGTAACACTTGTATGTGGTGGTGATCCCTTTTATGAAAAATGACTAAGTCCGCTGGTGCACCTACTGTCAATCCATGTGCATTTTCCATCTGCATGTAGGCAGCAGGTTGAACCGAAGCCATGTCCCACGCTTCCGAAAGCGTTGCTAACCCTTGGGTTACCAAATGATCGATGCCGCGGATTAAGGGGGATACTGAACCCGCCAAAAGTTCGGGATGTGCAGTTAAAAACAGCCCATGATCAGCTGTTAACATCACATTGCCACCTATGTGTGTCTGATACGTGCCCGGTTGCATACCTGAAAGATAAACAGCATCACTAATCAATAACATCTTGTCTTGTTTTACTCTCTTGATTACCCGAAGCACAGAATTTGGCAAATGAAATCCATCAGCAATCACCGAAGCAAAAAGTTGATCGTTCGCTAACTGATCCCATATATAATTTGGATGCCGAGGTAAAACGGCATGAGCACCATTGCCTAGATGCGTTGACAATGAGGCTCCTGCCTGGACAGCCTCGATAATTTGCTTTGTGGACGCTGCTGTATGTCCAATAGCAACATGTACCCCATTTTCCACACACCGAGCAATAAACTTTGCTGCGTTGTCCCATTCCGGGGACAATGTAATTAATTGAATCATGCCATTGGCGGCATCTTGAAAGTATTGAAACAACGACCAATCCGGCGCTTTGACAAAACGACGATCATGCGCACCACGTGGTCCATCAATAGGAGATACAAAAGGTCCCTCCAAGTGTATTCCTCGCACGGAATAGGCTACCATCTTATCGGCTTGATGGGCCTGCGATAAAACTTTCAGTAATTGCACGGTGACTTCATCTGAATTCGATATAATCGTCGGCAAATAGGATGTAACTCCTTGTTGCCACAAAGCTTTTGTGACTTCTTGTATAGTCTGAGGCAACATTGGATAGGCATTGAAATCCCAGCCATTGAAACCGTTTACTTGCAGATCAATAAGTCCGGGAGCTACAAACATCTGGTCATCTTTCAGTTCTTGATGGGGGTTCGGGTGGATTGCAATAATTTTTTCACCTTGGATGTCAATCAAAACATGTTGCCCCGTTTGATAATGTCGCCCCCTAATAATTCGATCAGGAAAGGTCGTCATGGTAAGTGTACCCGTAAGCTAAACGATCCAAAAACAGCGTACAATTCGGATGCGTTCGTAAGATAGAGGCAGGGCAGTCCTCGGAGATGGGGCCTGTCAACGTTTGCGTTACAGCTACGTGCTTATTCTCACCGCTCACTATACCGTACAAATATTTTGCTGACAGCAATGCAGGAATGGTCAGTGTCACTGCTTGTTTAGGTACCGCTGAAAAGTCTACAAAACTGCCATCATGTACCTGTTGCATACGACATGCTGCATCCAATGTTACTAATTTCATGGCCTCTGGATCACGAAAATTGGCGACACTTGGATCATTAAACGCTAGATGCCCATTTTCTCCGATCCCCAAGCAAACGATATCAATCGGAGCTTCACGTAAGAGGGAACTATAATGTAAACACGCCTCTTGTACATCTTTTGAGGCGTCAATGACGTGAACAATTCCAGGATGTACACGATCAAATAATCGTGAACGTAGATAGTTAGCAAAAGTTCGGGCGTCATCTGAAGGAAGATCTACGTATTCATCCATTTGAAATACGGTTACACGATTCCAATCAATTTGCCACTCAGTAGATAACGCATCTAAGAACTCATTTTGCGAGGGTGCCGCTGCAAATATCATGCGAATTCGTTCGTTACTTGCAAGCAATTCCCGCATTTTCGTTGCAACGTGCTTACAAGCCGTTCGTCCCGCCGCGACGCGATCTGAAAATACCAACACGTGTAATTGATCGACCTGCAGGGATGAAATGGCGTATGCCAAAATATTTTCCCTTCTTTCATAATTCAAATCGCACCTTCAAATTCTAAGATTATAGCAAAGGCCATCCCCCAAGCCGAGGAATGAGGTGTGTGCGAAAAGACGAAATGTGCTGCCTCAAAGGGGTACCACAAAGATTTATCCCGCACTGTCTCGAGTACTGCTTTTTTGAACGGTGTCAAATGATTGAAAGGACTATCGATGACGATATATTCCGGGTTGAAAAGGTTAATGACCATGGCCATTGCTTTGCCAAGATATTCACCGGTTTCTTGCAGTACGGTAAACCCAACCACATCGGTACCCAGATCTTCTTCGGGAAGTGTCCCGTGAAATTTTGCCTGCACCACAGGCAAGCTAATAAGTGATTCCAGACAACCTCTTTGTCCACAACTGCAAAGCGGCCCTTGCGGCGCGACAACCACGTGCCCAAATTCCCCTGCTGTAAAAGTTACTCCTTGGACAATGTCGTGGCCAAGGACAAACGCACCGCCTACCCCTTCATCAATGCGAATATAAAACGTACTGTTAGCATCTTCAGGAACTACACGGACAGGAGACAGCGCTGCAGCTTTCACCCGATTGAGTACTTGAATGGTGATCATGCCAAGATCTTGTTGAAGAAGTTCAACGATATGAACATCTCGCCACTGCAGGTGGGTAGAATAGCGAACAATACCATTTACAGGGTCTACCATCCCAGGAATAGCAACACCGATCCCGAGCACATTTTTATACTTTTGCAATAAAGACATGCAGCGGCGAGAAAGTTCAACTATGCACTGCTCCACATTCGTGGCATCCACGAACAATACATCGGTTTCCACTATGTTGCCATAGTAATCTGTAACCACAATGTCGCAATGTGTATCACGAATCAGTAGACCAATCGCATGCCGCGCCTGTGCAACTAGGGTCAATTCCACCCGGGGTCGACCTACTCCCATTTGATCCAACCCCAATTCCATGATAATGCCCTCTTGAAGCAACTTATCGACAATCATGGAAACCGTGTTTTTACTCAAGCCAAATACATCAGCCATTTCTTTTCGACTACTGGTCTTACTTCGACGAAGAAAAGATAAAATGCGTTTTTCGTTTTGCGCTCGTAAAATGGATGTACCTTTAACCGTCATAATCTTTCCTTAAAAGTCCTTTAAGTGTTAATTCCGATCCATCTTTAGCCGTACCGCCCTGTGGGATATAGTGCGGCTCTAGGGTAAATAATCCGTTATATCCATCATCATGCAACGCCTTTAACTGCAAGTCGTAGGGGACTATTCCGCTGCCAATCGGTACACAGTGTGGTTTCCCAAATTCATCGATGCGTACGTCCTTCAAATGAACGTGTTCCACCGTTTGCTTGATTGCTTGATAACCAGAAGGAAATGCCTCGCGAAGACCATATGCTTCATTTCCGGGATCCCACAACGCTTTGAGCGCAGGAGAATCAATAATGCACACGAAGGTATTCACTTCCGATGCATAACCAGCGTTACATGCAGGCTCATTTTCAAGCAATAGCATAACATCGTGTCGCATAGCAAGAGCAGCTGCTTGTTTCAAGTACTGCACGATTTCAGCGGTGTGCTCCTCAGGATGAAACTCACGCCAAAATGAAAAAATCCGAACATTTCGTGTACGCAATTGGCGGGCTATCTCGATGGCTCTAGTCAGCTTATGAAAGTGTTCTTCGACACCGCCCCCCTTATCGCTAAACACATCTCCGACCTGAACAGCACGGTTTACATCGAGTGCACATTTAAAAACAGGCGACGAGAAGCAAGACACAAACAAGCCTCGGCGTTGTACCGCGGTATGAACCCTTTTCAATTCCTCATCAGACAAATCGATTGCATTACGTCCTTCGACGGTACGAATTTCAACATGCGTTAAACCATGATCTGTCGCAAAATCGAGCGCTTCCTCAAGATGTGGTGACACCTCATCGGTAATGATGCCAAGTTTCGACATAAGCATATCTGCTCACCGCTCTTCTACATCAAACCTCGGATTTTGTTGAAAACACGTTTGTATGACGAAAATTTGTTGTCGAACTTCCTGCAACGTAACTTGCAATTCCTTATGATCTACCAATGCATCATACAACATGCCATAGAAGGCTTTCGCCATCGTCAAAAAGAGATCACGGCCCTGTTCGGCATCAATATCCCAACGATCTTCATGCCATGTTATCCGTTCCGAACAATAAGCTGGAGTGCCATCTGATTTTTGCAGTGGTTCAGTTTGCAAGATTTGTGGTAATGTTTCATTCGGCACATAATATTTCCATTGTAAAAATGACGTATTACCTGTCAAACCACCTTGTGTTCCCTGCACATGATAAACAGACTCTGGATATGCCTCACACGACGATATCTCCACATCAATCGTTGGTCTGCCGTCTCCATACAACAATATTTTTACATAGTCCTCCGCATCACCGAAGGAATTAGCACTGTCCATACGACATACCACTTGCGGTGCAACGTCAG
>JAKACU010000084.1 GCA_021821185.1 Bacillota bacterium | reverse complement strand
GAGATTCATTACTTTCGATTGCATCCAAAAGATTGGCAAGATCGCATCGACAAGCTAAAGCAGGCTAGATGCAACGCTGTGGCCTCTTATGTTCCGTGGCTCTGCCATGAACCGGTTGAAGGGGAATTTGTATTCGGAGGACAGTCTCATCCGGAACTTAACCTTGGCAGGTTTATTGACTTGTGTCATGAGAACGATCTGTATTTTTTTGTCCGTCCAGGCCCATTCATTATGGCTGAAATGAAGAACGAGGGGGTGCCGTATTGGGTCTATGAAAAGCACCCTGAGATTATTCCCACAGGCTGGGACAATGCTGCGGCGACAACGAAAACGGTGGACTATCTTGCTCCAGGATTTTTGTCGGCAGCCCGCAATTGGTATAAGGCCGTAATGGTCTTGGTTGCTCCGCGCCTGCATGAAAATGGGGGCAATATCATTGGTGTTCAATTGGATAATGAGATTGGCATGCTGGCGTGGGTGAGCAATAGCCCGGATTTTACGGACAATGTGCTCAAAGATTTTGCAACTTGGTTAAAAAGCACGTACGGCCCAGAAGAACTGCATGTTCGTTACCCATTTGGCGTCGATGCAAAGGATGTTGACAAGGTAAGGGCTAAAGTTGTGTCACCAAAAGAGGAGTATGCCGGTGCATTGTTTCATGACCTCGGATACTTTATGAGACACCGTTTTGCCCGTTATGTCGCAACCTTGCGATCCTTCGCGGAGGAGTTCGGGGTCCGTGGTGTTCCGTTTGTCGTCAACATTCATGGGACAGGCGGGGGACGCGGTCTGAATTTCCCGATTGGCATCAGTCAATTGTACGAATCTTACACCCAGGCGCCAGGGTATCTTTCCGGATCAGATATCTATCTAGGCGATTTAACAATGAACAATTTTCAGGATCTCTATTTGATCAACGGGTTTATGGATGCTGTTCATCGTGCAGAGCAGCCTCTTACATCGGTGGAATTTGAATGTGGAGACGGTAATTACGGCAGTAAATACGATGGACGGTACGATCCCTCTGCGGCTGATTTTAAGACGAGAATGTGTGTGGCTCAGGGCAATCGCATGCTCAACTACTACCTGTTTGCCGGGGGTATAAACAGCCGCCTTGAGCAAAAGCCGCAAGACGGCAATGACAGGATTGCCTTTACAGGTGAACGCCACGGGTTTGCAGCACCGATTAACCCTGAAGGAGAACTTAACTACACCTATCCTAAAATGGCGCAGGTGATTCAGGCAATGGCTGCGGTTTCGGACAAGATCAGCACCATGCGTGAAGAGCATGACCCTGTGGCCTTTGCGTTTATTCCAGACTATTTCATGACGGAATATGTTTACCGTAAAAGCCATAAAATTACTGAATTGGTGCGCAATCTCGAGAGACACCGTGGGCGGGGATTGTGGGAGGTCATGGCGCGCTCCATGCTTCTTGCGGGGTATCGCTTTGGTGCCGTAGATCTTCAGCATCGACCGCTCGATAGAGAGGCAACACCCGTTTTAGCGTTGGGTTCTGCTCGTTATATGCACGCTGACATTCAGGAGAAGCTTGCGGAATTTCTGAATGCTGGCGGTAAGCTCCTGCTTTACGGGGAAGTTCCGCTTTATGATATGGAAGGGAATCCTTGCACGATTCTTGCTGATGCCCTAAAGGTTACGCCAACGGGGATTCGTGAGGAAAAGCCGTTTCATTGCTTGTCCGTCTACGCAGACGGTTGGGCAGCCCCGCGTCCCGAGATTCGCACAGACATGGCCCAAGTCTTTACGGCGGCAACGTTTGAACCACTGCTGCGTGTGTATGGCACGGATGACATTTGCGGGTTTGATGTCACTGTTGGCAAGGGCAGGGCCATTGTTATAGCAACATCCTATGATTGTGACATCGCATTTTTTAAAACGGCTCTTGAAAAACTGGGCACAAAGGCAGGGCTTTTCCACGACTGCAAAGAACATGGTATTTTCATGACATCCACCGCATCTGCAAATGGGGAGAGATTCCTGCACATTCTTAACCTGGACGGGTTTGCGAAACAATTTCATGTCTACGATGGCGGAGAGCCACTTTTTGAAGGACGCGTGCTGACGCTTAACAGCAAGGCTGGGTTGATGCTTCCTTTGAATGTCTGCCTTAGGGACATATGCATAGTATATGCTACTGCGGAGATTGCGCAGGTTCATCCACAGGCACTAGAATTTCGCTTGACGCAACGAGAAGCTGTGATCGTGCTAAAGACCGCGCGGTCGATTGTGCCTGATCCGGATTTTATCCTGGAAGAAGCGGGAGAATTAAAGAGAATTTTTTCGCGCACAAAGGCAACAGTGAGCGAGAAGCTCACAGTCCGTTTTGCTGACGCCGTGTCCTCTCTGTGAATACGGATTGACTATTTGGGTGCTTGGTTTTATTGTTTAAGCAACCCAAGTAATCGAAACGTTTTATTTCTATCAGTGAGGAGTGAAAGGATGGTAACGATTAAAGATGTGGCGCGCCTCGCGGGAGTGTCTATCGCAACCACGTCCATGGCGTTGAACAATCAGGCGCGCGTAAAGGAATCAACCAGAAATAAGGTGCTTGAAGCTGCTGCAGCTTTGCAGTATCGTCCTAATGGTCTGGCCCGAGATCTCAAGGTACAGCGTACCGAACTTATAGGTGTCTTGCTTCATGACCTTGGTGGACCGTTTTATTCAGAACTTCTTCGCGGAATTCAGGATGTGGCAGACAGTAACGGATATACGGCGATTGTCGTAAGATCGGCGGGCGGCAAAGGGACTGCAATAGACCGCTTCCTCTTTGAAAGCCGCGTAGACGGCGCCATCGTGCTTGACCCTCACATTGATGACCAAACCATTCGCAAAGTTGCAAGCCGAAACCTCCCTGTTGTGCTTTTGGACAGGGAGATTCAGGTGCCTTATGTTTATCGTGTAAACGCGAATCATGAAGAGGGAGCCTATACTGCGACCAGGCACCTTATAAGCATGGGGCTCAAGGATATTGCCTACATTGGGGGGCCGGCAGACTCGGCGCATAACATCCTTCGCTTCAAGGGATACCAGCGGGCGCTGGCCGAGTATCATATTCCCGTACCCACGCGGTTGACCTTCCATGGTGGATTTACCGAAAAAGGAGGCTACACGGCTGCTTATACGATGATTGCCCAAAAACTTATTCCAGAAGGCATCATCGCGGCCAATGACGAGATGGCCATCGGGGTGCTCGGCGCGTTTAAGAATCTTGGCATACGTGTGCCTGAAGATGTTGCGTTGGTCGGTTTTGATGATATTCGATTAGCTCAGTATGTCACGCCTTCACTGACTACGGTAAGTCAGCCGATGTACGAATTGGGAACCGTGGCCACACACATCTTATTTCGAGCGCTTCAGGGCGAAGAAGAAATTGAGCCGATTACCCTTCCAACCGAGATCGTGATTCGGCAATCTTCGATGAAGAGAAACGCCTAGGTTTTACGAATTTGTATTGAAACGATTCATATTGAAAGAGGTATTGCCGTGGAGTTTAAGGGGTTTATGGGGTGGTTTTATGTGGCGGCTGATTGGATAACCAAACTAGCTTATGTCAATCTGCTGTGGGTTGTCTTTACCCTGCTTGGGGGCATCGTGCTTGGCATTATGCCTGCTACCGTTGCCATGTTTGCGACGTTAAAAGCGCAATTGCAAACATCTCGAGAGAGCCCTGTCTCTTCTGTTTTTATTCAGAATTACAAACAGGAGTTCTGGAAATCCAATAGACTCGGCATGATTCTCGTTGTCGTTGGAGCGTTGCTTGTTTTGGATCTTCGGTTTTTTAACCAAATGGCGCAATCGAGCCTTTTTTTAGTTCTTAAATATATTACGGTGGGAATTTTGGCTGTATATCTATTTACCGTGATGTATGTTTTTCCGGTTTTTGTCACATATAAGATGCCGCTCTCACGTATTTTACAGGTGTCAATCTTTATAGCCGCAACGCGACCCATCCGTTCGATTTTAATGCTTATATTTGGTTTTGCTTTCACTTTCATCCTGTCTTTTATGCACGCATTATTCATTCTGTTTATTGGCAGCGGATTGGCAATTCTGATGCTCCTTAATGCGACAGGTGTATTTAAAACACTGGATCGGAGGTTCTTCCCAGAAAGATAAATCTGTGTCCCAAAAGGCTTAACTTCCCAGCTGATTTTTGCATTGATATTTTAAAAGATTTTATTGAAACGTTTCACATCGGCTGTTATAATCAATTTACAAAGAAAGTAGAAATGCGTACGTTCAATCGAAAGACTTGGAATCCCTCGTAAAGTCGGACACCGATGTGAAAGGGAGTTACGTATGATTCAACTGACGGATGAAGAGTTGCTGGATGCGGAGAGCAAAGGGTGTTTTCGATTTTTTTGGAATGAGGCAAATCAGGATCGCAACAGTCCTGGGTACGGACTGATAGCTGATAGGGCGCCGGGTGCGCCGGGCGTATGCAGCGTAGCATCTGTCGGATTTGGACTTACAGCACTGGCTATTGCCGCGAACAGGGACTGGGTGGACGCAAAAGCCGCATTTGAAAGAGCGGAAGGAACTTTACAAACGCTATTACAGCATGCTCAGCAAGAAAACGGATTCTTCTATCATTTTTTAGATATGAGCACAGGTAAGCGTATTCGCAACAGTGAGGTATCGATTATTGATACAGCTCTTGCGCTGACAGGCGCCATCGCAGCTGGGGAGTATTTTGGCGGCACAGTAAAGGAACTGGCTCATGAAGCATATGCCAGGGTGAATTGGTCCTGGTATCGCAATGAGGATACCAATCAGTTTTATATGGGGTACTCTCCGGAAAGAGGTTTCTTTGGCGCTTGGGATGCGTATGCGGAACAATTTATGATGTATTTTTTGGCGGCAGCATCTCCCGCTCATCCTGTGAACCCGGAGATGTTTTACACCTTCAAGCGTTTGCGTGGTTCGTACGGCGAACTTCCGGAATTCATCTATACATGGTTAGGTTCTCTCTTTACCTTTCAATTTTCCCACGCTTGGTTTGACCTCCGAAATGTGGTGGATCGAGACGGTGTCGATTGGTGGGAGAATTCCGTCATTGCGACAAAGGTTAACCGTCAGTATTGTATCGATCATCACTCGGCGTTTAAGACTTTTGGCGAAAATGCCTGGGGACTGACGGCGTGTGACGGGCCGCATGGCTACAGTGGTCGCTATGGGTGTGCGCCTTCAGGCTATCATAATGAGCAGCACCGTCCCGACGGTACTGTTCCGCCTGCCGGTGCGGCTGGTTCGATTGTCTTTACTCCGAAAGATTCCATAGCGGCGCTTAGATACTATCTTCAGTTTCCAGAGCTTTGGGGTGAGTATGGTTTTAAAGATGGGTATAACCATGACACATCTCCGCATTGGTATGCCTCCGATGTTATTGGCATCGATAAAGGAATCACCTTATTAATGATTGAAAACTATCGATCTGAATTTGTATGGAAGACATTTATGAAAAATGAATACGCGAGAAAGGGGATGGAACTGATCGGATTTACCAGCGCCAACAGCTTATAATGTTACGGCGTATAAGGGGGGTGATGCCGCCAAAAACGTGCTTAATTACCCGCGTTTTCACAGTCGGAGTAAAAAGATGGATAAAGACAGGATTCTCACAATCTGAGGAGGTCAATGGCTTATGAAGAAAAAACTGACTTACATCGGTTTGCTCGCAGCAACCGGAGCGATGGTAGTGACAGGGGTGGGCATGCCTGCAGCGATTACGGCTGCAAAACCGGCAGCGAAGCATACCGCGGCCAAGCGTACGTCCAAGCCAGTCGTGATTACGTACGCCAGTTGGGGCGATCCGACGGTCGTCAACGCACAGATCAAGGAGTTCGAGAAAACACACCCTGGCATCATCGTTAAATGGGACCAGCAAATCACCTGGCCGTGGGATCAACACCTGGCAGCAGCGGCGGCGGCTGGAAAAATGCCGGACGTCTTTTGGGTATTCGATGGCCCGGATGATGTAGCCAATGGTTGGATGGCAAACCTTAACCCATATCTCAAAAAAGACAAAACATGGAATCCGAACAATATTTACGGCGGTCTCGCAGCAACCGGCAATTATTTCGGTGATCAATTTATGTTGCCGATGCATCTGTATGCGGAAGGTATTGAGATTAACGTAAACCTTTTCAAACAGGACAATGTTCCACTTCCGAACGCAAATTGGACACTGCAGCAGTTTGAACAAGATGCTATCAAACTAACAAAACCAAGTATCCATCAGTTTGGCGTCTCGGGCATTCGCAATTTCCGCGAAAAAATGCCTGTAATGTATGATCCAACGCACATTAACGGATTCTTGACCTGGACAGGGAAAGGCTATGATTTCACGGATCCTGCATGGAGCAACTCGGTGGATCTTGTCAACAAATTGTTATTCCAATTAAAAGTTTCCACAGGCTTATATAATTCTTCCTTCTTAACAAAGTGGTACGGTAAAAACGTGAGTCCATTCATGATCGGCAAAGTCGGCATGAACTATGGATTCTCTTGGGACTTCCCGGGTTACACGAAACTTCCATTTAAATATGAGTTCTTGCCGCTGCCAAAAGTGGTTGGGCAAAGGTTGCCTTTGGTCACTGACTACATGGCCATGTCCAGAACATCAAAGCACCCGCAACAAGCGTTTGAATTCTTGCGCTGGATGACCTACTCAACCGCAGGATGGACTTGGAGAGAGACGCATGAAGTGGCTCCTAGCATGCCTTTGATCAAAAACCCGGCTGTTTGGGAAGATTATCTGAAGCTCAAATACGTGCCGCAAAGTATGAAGCAATTACTCCCCATGATACCGAATGGATTTTTGGATGGGTACAAATGGCTTCCAGGGTATCCGACTGTACTTAACAACATTGTGCAGACCAACTACACCAAATTTGAAAACGGGACTGAGAAACCGCAAGACCTGGCGCAAAGCTTCCAAAAGCAAGCGACTGCGGCTTATCAACAGTCGGAACAGGCGATTAAACAGGCCATCAAACGTTTCTATTCCTGATCAATTCAAGTTGCATTAGGAGCACCAGGGGATATCGGTGGTATCATTCTTTCGCAAGGAAGAGTTATACCACCCTTATTAAAGGTGACAGGCGTGATCTCGCAAAGGGAGTTAGATAATGAGAAGACAACTACTGACAATTACAACCTTTGTCGTGATATGGAGCTGCGCGCAAAGCATCACTTGGTATGATGGGCCGGTTTATGCCATGTCGGGCCAACTGAGTGCTGCCGGTAACGGCTCTGGCAACGATCAATCTCTGCTAAACGGTGTGCTTGGCACAAACACCAATCTTGCGGGCGGATCCTCGACGACGCAGACATCAGGAACATCCACTGCGACAGGTAATAGTAAAAATACTGCCAAGAGCAAGGACGGCAAGAAAAAGCCGGGCGGCGAGAACAGCCTGTTGAACAGTCTTTTAAACGGTAACACAAACTATACGGGCACGGCCAGTCCGTCGGGATCGGGGTCCCCAACGCAAAAACAAAAAAACCCTGCTCACCAAAAACATAAACCAGCAGTAACTGCTTCCGCGTCTATCAAAGGCAGCCCGCATGCCGGTTACTCATCTGTGCTTGCGCTGTGGGCGCATGCAGGAATTAAGCAAGCCCATGACCTATCAGTATCCGTGTCGCCTTCCCGCTTTTCTGCGGGAGCCGGACGTGTTCCATTGATGACCTTAGCCAAATCTGGCGGGAAGGTGTTTGATTGGACAAATCAGTATCCCTATATTGAGTTTCACGTCACCATGCCAAGTGCGGGTCTCTATGCCATGAAATTTTCTTATTATAATGACTCTAACAATCTTATCCCTATAGAGCGCGGTGTCTTAATCAACGGGAACTATCAATATCGCCAAGCCGAAGATATTTTGTTGCAAAAGACATGGACAAGTATAACTAAACAATTTCCCCAAGATTCCTTTGGAAATGACCTGCCTCCAAGCGAGGTCCAGGAGCCTGTATGGTCATCGCAATACGCGATGGATTCGAC
>JAKACU010000083.1 GCA_021821185.1 Bacillota bacterium | reverse complement strand
TTGCCTGTTCATCACTCGGTTTGAAGCCAATGTGTAATGCACATATTCCACCAGTCAGTGCGTAATCCTGCACCTGTTTGAATCCCACTTCGGAAAAAATTTGTGTCAATTTGTTTCGTTCTGGAAACGCTACGAGGGATTGCGGAAGCCAGCGATAGGGTTCAGCTTTTCCAACAACTAATTTCCCTAAGAAAGGCAAGATATGATTAAAGTAAGCATAATATAAAGCTCGAAACGGTTTCCATGTCGGCTTGGATAGTTCTAGGCACACCACCATCGCATCAGGTTTCGCGACACGTTTCATTTCGCGCAAAACCTGTCGAAGATCAGGCATGTTACGAAGACCAAATCCGATTGTTACAAAGTCAAAGCTATGATCAGGGAAAGGAAGTTGCATGGCGTCACCTTGTACAAGGTTGACTCGATCCTTTACACCTTCTCGAACGAGTTTTGGCTCAGCAACATCAAGCATTTCCTTACAAAAATCAAGTCCTGTGACTTTACCTTGCACGCCCACAGCATGCGCCAAAGAAATTGCCCAGTCCCCAGTCCCACTCGCCACATCAAGACATACAGCCCCAGGAAAGACGTTCATCTTGCGCATCGTAAAACGGCGCCACCATTTATGTTGATTGAAACTAAGCACGGAATTCATGACATCATATTGTTTAGCGATATGAGAAAACACGTCATGTACAAATTCAGATTGCACCTCTGAATGATTGGTAGCCACCTTTAATCAGCCTCCTTCTCCAACACGTACACCATCTACATGATTTGTTGCAACATGAAATAACATGTGTACAGAAAGCCAGATATCAGCCCCTAAAACATCGCGACAGGCTTGATGCAGACGTTCCATTGTCTCAGAGAAGCTTACGTGCAAGCGACTACGTGAATAGCTCCTTGTCTTATCAGGCAGCATCGATATAGCCTGATCGTATGCACTAGCTAATATGGCTGAATCAATTAAGTCTCTAGTCCCTATATCAGGTGGAAACGCTTCGCATAATGCTGTGAGCAGTTCACCTTGAACCGTGCGTTGGTGAGTTATATACTGCTGATCATCATAAAGAGCATCAAGTTGCAAATCATGCAAGGATGATTTTGCTTCATTAATTTTAGCAACAGCTTTAGAAAATGCGCTGACAAGGTCAATACAGTTGGCTTCCGCAAGCAATCGATAAAACAAACTACTGAAAAAGGCACCGCTCAGAATCGTCAACTGTGCCTGTGTTGACTGGGGTACCTCTTCATCTTGAATACTTTCGTGCAAATCAAGTCCATGATGCATGAGTACCATCGCTGCCAAAATTCGATCTGTTGCGCTGGAAGATAACTCGGTCTGAGACAGAACCAATGCTCCTAAAAACAGTTGCAGCTTTGAAACAACCGGCAATACCAGTTCATCATGAAGCACCGGATGAAACATCAGTTGTTCAATAAACGTTTGTACTTCTTTTAAGCGTAAATAATTCCATTTAGGTTCTTCAAAAGCGCTCATCGGTTCTCCACTCCCACCGCCAACGTATAAAGCGGCGGTACAGATTCGCTTAACCAGTATAACACAAACATGAAACGACGTAGACAGGCTACTCGTCGGTATCAATTGTTCCATGTTTCGAATAAATTAACGCCGAACCGCGCACCTTTATCGCTGATGTGTATTCGGTGAACTGAGCTATCATAATCTCACCTTTATCCAACTTTTCGAGATGATTGAAGCGCGTTTCTTGGCCTCGTGTGAGACCGATCACCTGAACACCGTGGCCCTTGGCTTTGATGACGACGTAGTCTTCCATACAGGAGTAGTCTCCTTTCAAGTGACAAAAAAAATAGCCCACCAATGCGGGCTCAATGATTGGTCGGAATGCCGGGATTCGAACCCGGGACCTCTACCTCCCCAAGGTAGCGCGCTACCAGGCTGCGCTACATCCCGTCACTGCACAAGTGTTAGTATAACAGGACTCATGACAACCTGCAAGGGAATCGCACATGCGATTCCCTTAACTGTCACAAATCGTCACAAGATGATAGCAATCAAGCCACCGCTACCTTCATTAATAATTCGCTGTAACGTTTCTCGCAACTTATATTGTGCATTTTCTGGCATCAGCGACAATTTTCCCGAGATACCTTCCCGAACAATAGCAGCTAACGATTTACCAAAGATGTCTGAATCCCAAATTTTGAGTGGATTTTCTTCAAAATCTTGCATCAGGTATTTGACGAGTTCTTCGCTTTGCCGTTCTGTACCAACAATAGGTGCAAACTCAGATTCGACGTCCACACGAATCATATGAATCGATGGCGCTGTCGCCTTGAGGCGAACGCCAAAACGCGACCCTTGCCGGATCAGCTCCGGTTCATCGAGCGTCATTTCCTCGAGCACCGGTGGTGCAATGCCATACCCGGTCAACTTAACCATGCGTAACGCATCAGCGACTTTATCATATTCTCGTTTCGCATGGGTAAAGTCTTTCATGAGACGTAGCAGATGATCTTTTCCACGAATCTCTACCCCTACAACTTCAGTCAGCACTTGATCGTATAATGCGTCAGGTGCTGTTAATTCGATATCTGCTATCCCGTGTCCCATATCGACGCTCGCGATCGCGGCCCGTTCGACAAATTCAAATTGTCCAAAGGTACCTACCACACGATCGACGTCACGCAATCGCCTGATATCTTGGATCGTAGTCCGAACAGCCTCTTCTAAGGCGCTACGCAACCAATGTTCAGGGTCGAGAACCATAACCCACCCAGGCAAGTTAACGTTCACCTCATGAACTGGGAACTCATATAATGCTTCACGCAACACTAACATGATATCTTCGTTGCCCATAGTAGCAGCAGACAAAGCAATCACAGGGATATCATAGCGATCAATCAACTCTGAGCGTAACGCTTGGGCTTCGGGTCCGTACGGTCGCGCAGAATTGATGACCATCACAAAGGGTTTGCCAAGTTCCTTTAATTCAGCAACGACGCGCTCTTCTGCGCCGACATAGTTTTCACGCGGAATTTCCGCGATCGTTCCATCGGTGGTCACCACGAGGCCAATCGTAGAATGATCAGCAATCACTTTGCGTGTACCGATTTCTGCGGCTTCCTGAAAAGGAATGGGATCGTCATACCACGGTGTCGTTACCATGCGCGGCCCGTTTTCGTCTTCATACCCCCGAGCTCCGTCCACAGCATACCCAACACAATCAACGAGCCGGCAATCAATCGTGATTCCCTCAGCCACAGTAATTCGTGCAGCTTGATTAGGAACGAATTTCGGTTCCGTCGTCATGATTGTTTTCCCTGCGGCACTTTGCGGGAGTTCATCAATCGCACGCGTACGTTCCCCATCATCAGCCATGCCGGGCAACACAATAAGTTCCATAAACTTTTTAATGAACGTCGATTTTCCGGTTCGTACCGGACCTACGACACCCAGGTAGATATCGCCGCCAGTACGCTCCGCAATATCTTTAAATACGTCGAATTTATCCACGCTTTTCCCTCCCTGACCCTAAAACCGCGTCAAAATCACAACTAGATCTCTACCACTGAGGGCGCCTGACGGCATCTCCTAAGCCACCACCCGTTTTGGACGTTACCATATATATGCTGTATTTTAGGCAATATGCACAAAACCCCATAAAGCCCGCAGTGCCACTCGTTCCTATTTGCTCTATGAATACGCAAATACAAGACAAACTAGAACTAACTCTAAAATCGCAGAAAAAAAGGCCGTCCGAAGACGACCTTTTTACGCATTAACGACGAAAATTCCATTCGTCAGCCTCATATTTTTCCTTTTGTAACTGTAGAGCAATTTCCCTTTCCTTCGCAGTTACATCCCCAGGGATGAGTTTACAGGGAAGTCCCAGTTCCATACCTTTTCGAAATGCCTGCGCCGCCTCTTCATAGGAAACATCTTGCGACGACAATTGCTTGACGCTAACCGCCCGGGAGTCAAATTCCCTTCGTAGAAGATTACGATGATCCGGGGATCGAAACACCAGAACATCAAACAAGTCATCCGCACACAAATCTAACAACAGCGAACCATGCTGCAACAAACCGCCATGTGCTCGAACTTGAGCACTACCGGCTATCTTTTTTCCCTCCACCACAAGTTCATACCAAGATGGAGAGTCAAAGCAAGCGGCTGAACCGAGTGATCGAAATTTATCCCGCATTGATTCATCCGCCAACGAAACCACTTGAGCTTGCAGACCAAGTTGCTGAAATCCCTCTTGTAAGCCTTGAGAAACCATACGGTAGGACTCCACAACGGAAGCTTGCGCCAACTCATGATCACCCGGAACCATGATGCTATAGGTCAATTCTCTATCATGCAACACGGCTCGTCCACCTGTCATCCGGCGAACTAAAGAAAACTGTTTGTGGGCAAGAGCATCCAGATCGATCTCTCGTGTCGTTCTCTGAAAATAGCCTAAACTAACCGAAGGCCGTTCCCAGCGATAAAACCGCAAGGTCGGAGGAGAACACCCCTCGCTCACCTGCATAAGAATGGCTTCGTCAAGCGCCATATTATACGATGCACAACCAACTCCTGTATCAAGTAATCGCACGGACCACACCATTTATTCGTTCACGTGCTCCTGATACTTTGTGGCAGAAAGTAAGTGATCTTCATGACGATCGGTGACTCTGACTACAACCATCCATCCCGCACCATAAGGATCCGAATTAACTGCTTCTGGTGCGTCATTAAGAGCCTCATTCACTTCGACAACTTCCCCTGCAACAGGTGCAAATAAATCAGAGACTGTTTTGACAGACTCTACCGTGCCAAAAGTATCCCCGAGTCGAAGAGTTTGACCAACGCTCGGCAACTCGACAAAAACAATATCGCCCAATTCACTTTGCGCAAATGACGTAATCCCAATGCGAGCAAGGTCGCCCTCAAATTTTACCCACTCATGTTCCTCGGTGTAGCGTAACTCCTGCGGATATTCAGCCAATGTAAAAACCTCCTCAATGTACACAAGGTCAGCAAAGTAAGTTTACCATTTATGGATAAAGCCATCCAGTCGAACTTTCTTGGACATACTCTTCCATCTCATGACGACGCATTCTTTGCATAAGGTCTCGTACGGCGTCAAGTGGATCTTTGTCTTCAAAAAGCACCTGATAAAGCGACTCGGCAATCGGTAAATGCACACCGACCTTTTGTGCCAATGCGATCGCTGAAGGCGTTGTTTTAACGCCTTCAACCACCATCCCGACTTTTTCTAACGCAGCAGGAAGTGTAAACCCTTGGCCTAACAAAAAACCTGCATTCCAATTGCGGCTATGATGACTCGTACACGTAACGATGAGATCCCCTATGCCGGATAGCCCTGAAAATGTGTTATAGTCAGCACCAAGTTGCATGCCTAAACGAGCGATTTCCACAAGTCCACGCGTCATCAGTGCAGCTTTTGCATTATCTCCAAAGGCCAATCCATCAGAAAGACCACAGCCAAGAGCAATAATATTTTTGAGTGCACCACCAATTTCTGTTCCTACTACATCAGCGTTGGTATAGACACGTAAAAAATCATTCATGAAGAGATCCTGCAAGAATTCAGCCGTACCTTGTGATTGACTGGATGCTACCAATGTCGTCGGTAAGTGATTGGATAATTCTTCGGCATGGCTTGGCCCAGACAAAACACCCAATTTTCGGGTTTGCAATATATCAATTTCTTGTAAAATGATCTCGGACATACGCATGTAGGTCGTGCCTTCAAGACCTTTGGTCACATGCGCAATAATCGTATGATCTTTGATATAGGGACGCAATTGCTTTACTGTATCACGCATGGCATGGGACGGTACTGCGATAATAAACACATCAATATCACACAAAAGATCTATATCAGCCGTGGCAATAATGCCTGAGGGCAAAGTGATATCAGGAAGATAACGGTTGTTTTGCCTCGTCTGCTCCAGTTGCGTCATAGATTGGGCATTTCGTCCAAACAGTGTAACGCAATGTCCGTTCATTTGAAGAACACAGGCAAGTGCAGTACCGAAACTCCCAGCGCCTACTACAGCGATACGCCATGAACCCACACGTTCTACTGAAGTACTCACTTCGAAAACACCCGATGCTCACGTCCGTGCAAAAGTCTGTCGATATTCCCCCGATGTCGCCAAAAACTTAAGAGCAGCAGCACAAAGGAAACAATTACAGTTATGGCAGCCGTGTGAAAAAACAATTGAAAAATCGGTGTGAGCATCACGTACGTCAGTGAACTAAGTGAGACGTAACGCGTAAAAATCAATAACACTAACGCTACAAGACCCGCATACAAAGACGGAACAAGTGCGATCGTCATGAGCACCCCGATCGTGGTCGCTACCCCTTTTCCACCGCGAAAGCCAAAATAGATAGGCCAATTATGGCCAAGTACCGCAAACAATCCTGATAAAGCCATTGCGGTTTCCGATCCGTTTGTCACGAGATGTGCAAAAGCGACAGCCAGTACCCCTTTAGCGATATCAGCGATAAACACGATCAATCCAAGCTTATAGCCTAAAACGCGCAGCGTATTGGTTGCCCCTGCATTGCCGCTTCCATGTTCACGGATATCAACGCCTGCGGCCATTTTACCCGCAATATAGCTAGAACTGATGGACCCGAGAAGGTAAGCAAACAAAATACTGACAACGATCATTTGAGTCCTCTCCCAAATTAGGATCGCTGACGCACAAGAAGGCGAATGGGTGTACCTTCAAACCCAAACGCAGTACGCAGCTGATTTTCCATATAGCGTACATACGAAAAATGCATAATTTCCGGGGCATTGACAAAGAGTGCAAAAGTTGGCGGACGCACGCTCACCTGAGTTGCATAGTAAATCTTTAATCTACGTCCTTTGTCAGTCGGAGGCGGAGACAAGGAAACCGCTTCTTGCACAATCGTATTAACAGTCGATGTCGAAATGCGCATGGCATGATTTTCAGCAGCAACTACACTGTACTCTAAAAGCGTTTTTACCCGACGACCTGTTTTAGCAGAAACAAATGCAATAGGAGCCCAAGCAAGAAATGGAAACTGCATTCTAATCTTGCGTTCAAATTCCTGCGCAGTTTTATCATCTTTCTCTACAATATCCCATTTATTCACAGCAACAACTACAGCTTTGCCTGCATCAAGTGCGTATCCAACCACATGCTTGTCTTGTTCGATAATACCTTCATTACCATCGATCACAAGTATAGCTACATCACAGCGTTCAATGGCTCGAAGAGCACGCAAAACACTATATTTTTCGGTCTTTTCATAAACTTTTCCCCGTTTGCGCATGCCAGCGGTATCAATCAATACGAATTGATTACCATCCATGTCAAACAGCGTATCTACAGCGTCGCGCGTTGTACCAGCGACATCGCTGACTAAAACGCGATCTTCGCCCAAAATACCATTGATCAAGGATGATTTGCCAACATTAGGACGACCGATGACTGCGATTTTTACAACATCATCGCCATATATCTGCGGTTCATCGGCATCAGAAAATCGCGCAACAACCTCATCAAGCAAATCTCCCGTTCCAATGCCATGTTCCGCAGAAACTGCTACGGTGGCTGGAAAACCTAAGGCATAAAATTCATAGGCTTGATTGAGTAAATTGGGGTTGTCCAATTTATTGACGGCAACAACCACAGGTTTACCTGAACGCCGTAACAAATCTGCTATCTCTTGATCAGCCGGTGTAACACCCGCTGGCCCATCTACCAAAAATACAATTACTTGTGCCTCATCAACAGCAAGTTCTACTTGAGCCCGTATACGAGAAGAAATGGCATTGTCTTCACCGATCTCAAGACCTCCTGTGTCAATAATGCGAAAATTTGTTCCAACCCATTCTGCAGATGCATAAATGCGGTCTCGCGTGATACCTGGGCGATCTTGAACAATCGCAATGCGCTGCCCCGCTATTTTATTAAATAACGTTGATTTACCAACGTTAGGTCGTCCGACAATGGCCATAATGCGCTCGGCCAAACTATTTCACCCTTTCAGCAAAGAAGTTATTCAAGTACAT
>JAKACU010000082.1 GCA_021821185.1 Bacillota bacterium | reverse complement strand
CTTCAACTCCAAAGTGCAGTAGGCAAAGAGATCAATAGACGCATTCAGAACTCCGCCGCCGTACAGATCGCTGTACGGCGACACGTCCGTTCCACCGCCCGCCAATCCCAACCGCAAAGGTGCCTTAGAACGTATAATCATGAGCGTCCTCCCTGACGAACATAGGATTTCAACCTGCGTATCTGGCCACTGTACATCACGTAATACGCAACTAGTACCACGACCTGAATAACCTTGGAAATCAGACGAAAAATCGTCGATAGCACGGGAATGCTTATTGATCCGGTGTTCTCACGCTCTCTTCTGCGCCACTGTATATGCCCCTTTAGGACATTTCTATTTTCGCGGTCCATAAAAAAACTGTCCATGTTTTCATTGTAAGCTAGAACTTTTTTCGTATGGGCAATAAAGATAAGTTTTTTCATAAGATTGTACTGTCGACATCCCGTCAACAGGACGACGGTCAGATCAGACTCCCTCACCCTGCTAAATCGAGCCGCGCGGATCTTGTGGACAATATTTCGCCACAATCCGGTTTTCCTGCCATACACAAATAACTGCTCGGTTCCATCAAGAGAATCGCTCCATTCGAGTGGAATGATCAGACGAAATTCCTGTGCCATTGGAAAACGTTTGCGTAGACCGTTCAACAGCTTCTGAATTTCGGGGCCACGCCCTGAACCTACGACAAGAATGGTGCGAACCTGATCAGCATTTGGCTCATGATGGAAATATCCCCCAATCATGCATTCGCCTCCTCCAGAACCTTTCTATAATCAGCGACCAAATTATCGGCCAATGTTTCCCAACCATAATGTTCCGTGACCAACTGATGGCCTTGGTCGGCGATGGATTGCCACAGTCCAGGATCACGTACGAGTCTACAGACTTTCTTTGCAAAGTCAATCGGTTGGTCCGCCAACAAATAGTGAACGCCTGCTTCAGCCAACAGCCCTTCAGCACCCACTGAAGTAGATACGAACGGTATGCCGTAGGCCATGCATTCCAGCAACTTAATACGAACACCCGCACCGCTCAAAATCGGGCAGATCACAATATCGGCGGCCTTATATACCTCACCGATGTCCTGGACAAATCCTCTCACCTGCACGTGTTCATTGGCGCAGGCCCTTATCTCTTCAGGAGCCCCCGGCCCCACAACCCATACTTTCACCTTGGGAATTTCCTGCACTATGTAAGGCAGGATCTGCTGATGGAAAAACAGATAGCCCTCGACATTTGGTGTATGTCTGAAGCTACCTATGAACAGCAGTATTGGTTCATCAGAAGACACTTTTTTTTGGACTTTATTGATCCCGGAGACATTGGCCCCACTTGGAACCGTGTCGCACACGTTACCAAGTCGGAATACATTCCTGAGCACAATCCCTTCCTGTGGCGTGACAGAATATACTCGCGTCGCACGCTGTAGCATCCTCTTCTCGAATCGAAACATGGCGATCAGGGAGATTTCGGTCTTAAGACGGAGCAATCCGCCCACCCGTTGGGTCCGACGAGCCACTCCAAGAGCCGAAACATCATGCTCAGTCACAACTGGTCGAGCTCCCTGTATCAGGGGAACATATTGCGCCATCTGCGTATATTCATACTGTACAATTTGTATGGCTTCTTTATCGACAATCTCTTGTATTTTCCTTGTGAATTCTGGATAAAAAAACTCTGTGATCGAGTCCGGCTTCAAGCTGAACAGAGAGCGATACCCACGACCTTCTCGTCGCATATAGTGCACTCCGGCAAGCGTAGCCGACATCTCTTCGAGAGCTCTTTCCTCCTCACTTGTCTCCGTGAATGACAGAACATGCGCTTCACAGCGATGGGATAGCTGATTGAGTAAATGGTACATTCTCACTGCTCCACCATGTGACGGCGGAGACGGCGAATATGGACAAACCATAAGGACACGTGTTAAGCCTTCAGGCAAGTATTTAGAAAAAGACGGATAGTGTTCGCAAAAAGTTGTCAGATTTCTGCTGGTAAAGACAATTTCATCGTCTGTCAACCTGCGTTGTCGGACAATTTCAATCCTTCCACGCAAGACTCGCGGATAGCGCAGCACTGCCTTCCAAAAGGAAAGAAATAAAAGACCTGACCGCGAACGCACAGCCGATTGGCATACATAGGGAATCAGCATAGCGCAATGCCACAAAAACTTTCGGTAGCCGAGATTTCGCCACGAAAACAACATGTTATTTCTCTGCACAGTCGTTTCGATAAACTGGCGCCGAAAGTGGGCCCCGATGGTTCCACGGTGCTTGTGATAAACAACACTGGCCGGTGCCATGACGCTGGGCCAATCCCTCATCCACGCTTTATACGAGAGGTCAAGATCTTCGACATAGAACGGATCGTACAATTCATCAAATCCACCTAAAGCTACCAGCTTGCGACGATCATACGCAGAAGAACCTCCACCAGCATACAATATAGGATACACCTCTCTATTTCCTGGAATGACGTGGCCTGGGCGCAAGAAACCATGAAGAAATTCGCCCCTTGTCAGCCCCGTCTCCTCGCGACGCTTCTCCTTGTCCCAAAAGAAAATCTGTGCCGTCACCGCAAACAGTTGCGGAGAAAGGGCAAATGGTTCCAATAAGGGTTGGAGAAAATTCTTTTCGACAACCATATCGTTGTTGAGAAATATGATAATCTCAGATGTGGCAACCTTCAGACCAGCATTGCATCCTCCGCGGAATCCGCCGTTCTCCTCCTTGCGGAGTACACGCACTCCAGGATAGGATTCAAGAATATGCTCGTGAGTACCGTCCGTACTCGCATTATCCACGACAATGATTTCGTCGCCGGAACGCAACGCCGCCCGTAGAGGCGGCAGGCACATGTCCAAGAGCTCTTTGCCATTCCACGTTGGGATCACGACCGTGACTCGACTTGTGTCGGAACAATCTGTGAAGCTGGGATAAGAGTGCCGACCAATCAACCGACCAATCAGTTCCGTGATTGTGTGTACAAAGATCATAAACACGATCCAAACCACCATAAAGGGGAACATCACCACGCTTAATAGTAGGAGCACGAAAGGCAAGCTTACCTTTTCCCCCTTCTTAGCACGTTGAGTACACGGTTGATGAGTCTTGTCTCGTAGTCTCTAATTTGTCTATCGCGTTCACTCAACTGCTCAATGATTTGCGTCAACTGTTTCTGAGCCGTAGCAAGTTGCGTTTCTCTCTCCTCAAAAATAGTGGAGAGTGATTCAAGATCCGCTCTCAATCCCTCTGATTTCTCCAAGGATGTCACGTTGTCCTGCTTAAGTTGATCGATTTGATTCTCTTTTTGCTGGATGTCATTGTTCAGAATCAGTATCTGAGCATCGCGACGGTCTACATCCTCCTGAAGTGTGGCAATGTGCCTGTCTCGATCACTTTTCTCTTCAATCAGGATATGGATCCAATTCTCTCGTTCCTGGAGAGTGTCTCCCAAATCACCGACGCGTACCATGCAGTTGCTCTTTTCTTTCTGTAGGATCTTGATCCAGTCCTCTCGTTCCCTGATCGTCTTCTCCAGCTCGGCGATCCGATCATCACGAAACTTCTTTTCCTCTTGTAGAATAGCTATCCATTGGTTGCGTTCCGCGAGTTCGCGGCGAACAGTCTCCATGCCTGCCACGCCCACAGATATTATACCCTGTTCTGGTAGGCGCCGCAGAGAACATAATGCCAAAAAATAGTCGGGTTCTCCCAATTCCTCCTGTGCTCTATTGCCATTGAAGAAGTTAGATTCATCCGAATCAGATTTGTAAGGTAGAAGTTCCAGAGGCACATATAGGGCAACAGCCTCTTCAGTCGGTGCATCAACTTTGGAAACATCTGATCTCTTGGTGAAACGAAATCCTTCCGCGTAATGCTGCCCGAGTATTTGCACGTAATCAAATTCGGATGTAAGCACTGCATATAGATCTTCATAGCGATATTCCCTTACATGAAAGGAGTTTAAAGGCTGCTCACTGTCTGGCGAACTTTTACTTTTATTAGGTGTCGATAGAATCAAAACCCCATTCTGATTCAGTACCCGTTTCATCTCCTTCAAATAAGCCCTGTCATTCTCGATATGCTCTATGACCTCGAATGACACGCACAGATCAAACAGATCGTCAGAGAAAGGGATTCTGGTGGCATCAGCCACTTGGTATGTAAGATTACCCAAGTGAAAATGCTTCCTGGCATAAGCGATGCCTTCGACAGACACGTCGATGCCTTCGACAGAAAGTGCCCCCTGTGCGGCCAGATATGCGGAACCGTATCCGGTTCCGCAACCGACATCCAATATTCGCTTCCCTTGAGCAAAGAGACGGCCATAGGCATATCTGGCGATGTGCTCAAAGTACAAATGGCGATGCTCAATGTCATCCGGTATCACACGTTCACCTGTAAATTCCACTACCTTCTACCCCCTGCTGGCGCGAATGTAATTTCCGGACGCAGATTAGCAATACCTGCCCACGTTTCTGGACCCTGTACAAAGAACTCATGGCACTGCTCCCACACATCGTAGAACGTTTGAGCATCATGCGAAGCGATGGCGATAGTCAAACTATATTGTCCTCTACCTAGAGTGACCTTGCCCGAGACGTGGATATCTACTGCTTCACCTGATTTTACATTCGGCGTCTGTATCTGCTGCCACAAGGTGTTGGTCTCATAGGCCAAGACCCACTGGCCCGAAAACCATCTCTTGATGGTAAATCCATAGACCGGGGACCTGACGGTATCATGGGCGCGCACACGCAATCGCAACCGAAGCTCCCCATCCACATCAATTAATCCACCAGGTTGAATCGGTTCAGAATAGATTTCGAAGCTTTCATATATCACCTGATGCGTACCATATCTGTTTCCCGACTCCTCGCTAAGGACAGCAAAGCTCTCTGGCACTGCAAGTGGATCCTGCGGATGCGCATCCTCTTCAATTACAGAACGGTATTCAGTCAATATTCGATCCGGGTCTCCATCAGCAAGCATCTTTCCCTGAAAGAGCAGAATAGCGCGAGAGCACAACTCTCGAACAGCCGACGCGTCATGAGACACGAATACTATCGTATTACCTCTTTCCTGAAAGCTCCTCAGCTTAGCATAACACTTACGTTGAAACCGTTCATCGCCAACCGCCAGTACTTCGTCCACCAGCAGAATGTCAGGATCGACGTGGATAGCAATAGAAAATGCCAGTCTCATATACATCCCCGATGAGTAGTTGCGTACCGGTGTATCAATGAAATGCTCCAATTCTGAAAATGCCACTATGTTGGGAATCCGTTCATTGATCTCCTGTCTTGTTAGACCCAATATAGAACCATTTAAGTATATATTATCTAATCCAGAATAGTCCTGATGAAACCCAGCCCCCAATTCGAGCAGAGAAGAGATCTTTCCTCTGGTGTGGATAGACCCTTGTGACGGTTTTAAAATACCAGCTATGATTTTTAGCATGGTGCTCTTGCCGGAACCATTGGCCCCAACCAAGGCCACCGTTTCTCCAGGCTCTACTCGAAATGACACATCTTTTATGACCTCAAAATTATCGTAGACATTCTTTTCTCTACGTAATAGAAGCGACTTGAGGGAACGTGCTCGGTCATGATAAACGCGGAACACTTTCGTGACATCATCGACCAGAACCGTACCGGGTTTCATGTTATCCATAGGTCTAGACTTCCTCCGCAAAACGATGTTTTTTAGTTATAATAACCAAATACCCCATTATACAAACGATAAGAGATAATGCAGTAAAGACACCAAGATCTCGCCAATTTATGTTCTCATGCCAATATAGCACACGCTGGTATTGCTCAATGATCAGTGTCATGGGATTTAAAAAGAACCACTTATGGTATTTTGCTGAAATCATCGAGATGGGAAAGACGATGGGCGTCACATAGAACCAAGCAAACATGACGACGCTAATGAAGTGTTCGATGTCACGAAACCATACCGTCATCGTTGCGACGATGAATGACAGTCCCATAACGAAGAGCATCTCTGCGGCAAATAGAATCGGTAATTCGATTACGTATTTGCTGATTCCACGGTGAAAGACAAACGCCACGATAAAAAAAACGATCAGATTTAGCAGCAGGTTGATAAAGTTTGAGAGGATAATGGAAAGGGGCAATACCTCAGATGGAAAATACACCTTCTTGACAAGATTAGAGTTATTCGTGATCACGGTGGCACAAGAACTTACGGATAATTGCATGAAGTTCCATGCTAATGTTCCTGAAAGCAGAAAAACAGGGAAAGCCGGAAGATTGACCCTCATGATAGTGGTAAACACGAGGGTATAGACGACCATGGTGAGCAGAGGATTAAGCAGCGACCACAAGAATCCGAGAAATGATTCCCGGTACTTTGCGCTCAATTCCTTGACCATCAGATTGGATAACATGGTGCGATACAGTGCCAGTTCACGCAGAGAACTTATCATCTATCTCGGCATCTCCTTTTGCAGGGATATTGCACGTCTCTTTTGGATGGCGCGAGTATGAACCCTGTGCAATGATGAGAAAACACGACGATATGCGCCTGTCTCAATGGCGAGGATCGCGCAACGCGCGAACTCCCCCAGATTGAGGAAGATGTACATCAGGTTACGATCATGAAACGACCACAGCAATGAAAACTGATTGAGTTGAGACTGTACACGCAGCAAACCAGCACTCTTCGTTCCCGGTTTCCATCCCCTGTGGTGAATGGCCTGCGCCTTGCATTCATACGAAAACGACCATTTTCTGAGTTGAGCCACCAGAGACAATTCGACATCTTCCTTATACGAGATAAAGCTCTCATCCAATATATATCCACGCCACTCCTTAAAATCTCGCAAGGACTCTATCGAGTAGATTGCCGCTGCACCGCATACGCCAGACACATATTGTTGCCCATCGTACTGGCCTACGTCAATTTCACCATACCCCCGGTCCTTCGCATGAAACCACCGATTGATCACGATTCCCGTGGTATCCAATGTCCCTGGTTTCGAGGCATCGACAATCTTGCCCGTGACGCCAGCCACACCATCATTCTGCCGTAATACAGATAGGCATGCGCTCACATAGTCGTCCGCCAGTTCTACATCCGGGTTCAGTGTTAAAACAGCTTCCACATCGTCTTGGATAGCCACGTCAAAACCTTGGTTATGCGCCGCAGCATAGCCGCTGTTCTCACGGTTGCGGATGACCCGTGCATGATCGCAATAACGCTCTGCAATGCTTAGACTTTCGTCCATAGACGCGTTATCAATGATCAGAAGACTGATACGCTTGTGTGTCTGCCGGACCACAGACGCGAGACACGCTTCTAAGGTGGCAGCGCTATTGAAAGTAACGATTTGAACCTGCACATGTGATTCGATTGTCATTCGCTCTGCGCCTTCACTTCCGACCGGAAAGTGGAGTTACGAAGATATAATGCCATATGGATATTGAGGTCACCAATCGCTTCATCCACACCATATGCCACCCTCTTGTTACAAATATCGATCTATCACAATCATGAGCAGTATTGTGCTCAATGTACGAATCTACTGTTGCCAAGATGCCAGTTTCAAGCAGCACCTGATTCTGCCAGGTATGCTCTCTACAAGTCTTCGATAAATTTGCAGGGAGGCGGACGAGGACGAATCGATCCACTAAATTAAGAGATCAGAGAGTATGTTTTAACGAAGTTCTTTCAGAAACAGCATCGGGATCAACATCCCAGTGAGCTGGCCAGGCACGTATTTACAAAGCAAGTTTGTTCAAAATGATTTATGAGGGTCTCTAGTGTTGGATAGAAAAAACGGATAATGCTGCATCCGATAAACCCGGAGCCTCATGTTCCCACAATTAGTTTGAACACGTGCCAGCCTCACAAACCGTATGTTGTATCAACCATCGTAAAACAGTAATGATGCTCGCCCAAACAGCCTTTCAAACCTCCCCATACCGACACACAAGGTACTCGTATTGTATTTTACCTTTTTTTCGCTGTGCAGTCGACCCGAGCTCCCAAATTCTTAGATCCGCGTCAAAGTACTGGTCGTGTATCAACAAATAATGCATGCAGCAACATCCTTACACAAAGCGATTGCGCAAATATGCACATTCTTTTTAAACTATGATATAGTCTACTTACAAACATATACTGGGCAAACGTAT
>JAKACU010000081.1 GCA_021821185.1 Bacillota bacterium | reverse complement strand
TGCAACGTTTCCGATGCGTTAATGTCCATCCACACGGGAGAAGCGACGTTTTGCCATTTGTCCACGGGATACTCTTCCTTGGTGTGGCTGATCGGTTCTTGGTTTTCTCCTGGTTTTCGCATGACGACCAAATAATCCGGAATCCCCTGTCTGCTCATGGCGCTATCCTTGCGGATGGTTTTATGCAGCAAGCCTAGAGCCTTTGTACGTTGCATGGCCGTAACTGGATTTTTCCAAATACACACTTCGCTGTGATAAATAAATCCTTCCTTCTGAAAAGCACGTATTAAGTCACCACGAAAATCGCGGATTCCAATATATCCGTCTCTTTGTTTGGAAGTTGGTAAATTCATGCAGTGTACGGCCATGAGGCGACCTGGTTTGAGGATGCGATAAAGTTCTTTGACGAGGAACGAAAATTGCTGAAAAAATTCTTCGTCGTTCTTCACATTGCCCATATCTCTAGGGCTGTCTGAATAAATATACAGGGAACTAAATGGCGGTGAAAAGATCGAAAAATGTATAGATTCGTCTGGCATACCTTTCATCACGTCGATACTGTCGCCGTTGTACAATGCGAATTGTTCTGTGATCATTTGGTGATCTACGTTTACATTCATTAGAATTCCTCCGATTTTTGTAATTAAAGTAATTTCGTCGATTATTGTAACCAGTCCGGAATAGACATTGTTTGAGATGGTTGATATTCCGTTTGTGTTTTCCCTGCGTTACGCACGTTAGCTTGTACGAATTCTCGTGTGTATTGGCTCATTTGATCTTGCATGCGCTCAAAATCAGATTCCTTCCTTTTGACATTGGAAACAATCGCGCCTTCTAATGCCGTGCTAATCATGTATACGTGGACAGGCTTCGTTTGTCCAAAGCGATAACATCTTCGAACGGCTTGATAGAGTGCTTCGAAGGAATCGTTCATACCGACGAAAGCCATATTGGAACACACTTGCCAATTTAGACCCCATCCAGCTATAGATGCTTTTGTGACGAGATACGGTATATTCCCGTCAGCAAAGTCGATCATGGCGCGTTCTTTGTGTTCGCTAGGATCTGAACCTTTCACCTCCACGGCACCAGGCAATAATTTTGCAATGTATGACGATTCGTCGTTAAGATCACACCAAATCAAAAACGGTTTCTCTGACGCTAACGCAATCTCTGCCACCTTTTCACAACGCTCTTGAATCGTTGCTCGCCTTGCTCTTTGTCTTTCTTGCAAGGTGATAGCCGTTACCGGGAAGAGATGACCTTCTGGCGCCTTATCGGTGTCCACCAATATGTCTTGCATAATAAGTTCAGGCAAACGATACAGATCGTCGGAATAACCTAAATCAGAAGGTTTTCGAATCATGGCAGCCCACGAACTGACCCATTGCCAAAACCCAGACTGCGCATGACCTTTGAGACGCCACTTAGATGTATCGCCGCCATCATGCACAAAATACATAGATAGCATCTCAAGCCTTGACATGACACCTAAAAACTCTGCGTGATTGCCCAGTTCCATATAGTCATTCGGGGCAGGTGTAGCTGTGCAAGCTAGTTTGTACGGCGTGTCATGGAATGATTGGATGATGTGGTCTCTCATTTTACTTGATGCGTGTTTGATGATAGATGACTCATCTAACACAATCCCAACAAATCGGGATAAGTCAAATTTGTGCATTTTGTCGTAGTTAGTGATATTGATACCGGGCTGAACGTCGTGTTCACCTTCGCTAACATGTGTTCGAATACCGATCTCATCAGCTTCACGCTGTGTTTGTTTGGCGACAGCTAAGGGCGCTAAAATTAACACATCCCCTTTCGCGGATTGGCATACATGCCGTGCCCATTCGAGTGATATGCGCGTTTTTCCCATTCCCGTGGACGCAAACAACGCTGCACGACCTCGCATAAGTGCCCATTTCACTAAATCTTTTTGAAACTCAAACAGATAATCGCCAAGTTCTTCTCTTTCGATCGAAAACCCACTTGATGGGATAATGGTCAATTTGGATTGCAAAAAATCCTCATAATTCATCTTGGATCACCCTCTCGAATCGTTGCACACCCTGTTCATTTTTGCCGTAAAACATCGCCATGGGACGAGCGAACAATTCGCCATTAGCGTTTCGATACACCACGAGTTGTTCGTTTGTTTCTGTGTGCAAACCATTGCCGATCATCTCGTATTCCGCGCCTTTGAAGTGTCTCCATACATTTGTGACATCTCTAAGATGGTCGTGAATATGGACTATCAGGCGGTTGGTATCCTTGTCGAGTCGAATGCGTGTAAAATTCGATCCGTGTGGTGCTCGTTGCAATCTTGCGCCAAGGGATGTGAAAGCAAATCCCAAGGCGCGAGCATTTTTACTCGAAGGTATTTCAACAAACAATTCCATCAAAGTACACCTCACACGGACAGTTTGTTGGCTACTTGTTGCAGCAATTGCAAACTTTTTTGGAATTCTTCGGTTGCATATACCATAATGGCCTCGTTAATCGTTTCGGTAGTCGCTTCCGGAAACATGAAACGTATGTCTCGTAACGGAGTCGGCCCACATTCCTTGAAAAATTCAACGATGCGATCACGCATGGTCAATCTCCTTTCGCATTTAAGCTGAGTATGGCTTGATAATTTTTGAGATACACCAATTCAATCGTCCCTGTTGGCCCGTTTCGCTGTTTGGTCACGATGCACTCCATGATGTTTTTCTTCTGGCATTCTTGATCGTAGTAATCCTCTCGGTATAAAAATCCAATGACATCCGCGCCTTCTTCGAGCGCCTTTGATTCGCTCAAATCGCTGTTGTTAGGGCGTTTGTTTTGTCGCTGTTCGACGGCACGCGAGACTTGCGAGATGGCGATGACTGCACAATTGCATTCCTTTGCCATCTGGCGCAAGGCTTGAGTGACTCTCTTAAGCGGCGTCCCTTGATTGTCGCCCTCTTGCGCCGGTTCGTTAACAAGTTGCACATAATCCACAATCACTAAGTCTAACCCTTCGGATCGTTTGATTTTTCGCGCTTGCGAGAGAATCGAAGGCGTAGATATGCCACGTTCATCGACGATCGTAATCGTTGATAGTTCGTCTAAGCACATAGAGATTTTCGACCAATCCCGATCATCGAATGCACCCGTGCGAAATTTACTGAAATCAACCCTTGCAGTGGTCGCAAACATGCGATTCAAGACTTGTTGATAGGACATTTCGAGTGAGAAAATGGAAACTTTATATCCGAGACGATTCGCATTGACTGCAATTTGCAAGGTGAATGCTGACTTACCCATGCTTGTTCTGGCGGCGATCACGATCAAGTCTTGTCGTTGCAAACCTTGTGTCATGCGATCTAAATCAACAAGTCCAGTCGATATGCCTGACAACTCGTTAGGGTGACGACTCAATTCCTCAATTGACCCCATCCAATCAACAACGCGATCACGCCTTACACTGCGATAGTCAATTTTCGGGCGTATTTGGCTATCAGACAAGCCCGACTCTATCATTTGGTATATTTCTTCGTGACGCAAACTAGGATCGCTTAAAAGGGCATTTACGCGCAAATTTAATGCAACGAGTTTCTTTTTAGCTAACCTCTCTTCAAGCTGTTCGACGTATAGGGGAGCCGAAGAGTGGGAATAATAGGATTGCATCAGCAAAAGCGCTTTGTCTATACCGCCTGCGTCTTCCAATTGCGCGCCGTAAGCGGGCCATATAGTCGCGAGTTCAAAAGGTGTGCCGTTCGTTATGTACGCTTTCGCGATGTCCCACAACATTGCGCACATACTATCCGCGAAGTGCTCAGTCGTTAAACGGTCTCCGTACTCTTCAATCAGCTGCGAATCTTGAAATAGCCCTGCTGCCAAAGCGTATTCGGACAGTTTTTCAGCTTCAACCACCGAGCATCGCCTGATTCTTTGATCCTATCGCCGCCTGTTGTTTCGTAGCGCGTACACGCCCCCATTCCTCGGCATACAATTCCTTGTAGATCGTAAAAAATGAATGTTGATAGCCCGTGATGTTGGTGCTACTCGCTAACAGGTACCAATCTAACATGCGGATGACTCGACTGATCAGCGGATGACTCCAAGTAGGCTGTTTTTGTGGCGAGCTGTTTTTCAGGCCTCGCACAACTTCCTCCCACGCTTCCACAGGTGACGGGATATGAGATTCAGGCATCCGTTGAAGCGTCTTCTCGCGAATTTCCGCGATGCTAGGGAAAAAGGCGCTATTCGCTATGATTAGGTTGATCGCTTCGTAGGTTGCTTGAAACGGCAAATCCACTATCCACACCGCATACGCTTCGATATTGGCATCTTGAATACGCGCGTTGGGGTAACTAGCCGTGAGTAAGCCCACGAGCGACACAGCTTGTTCACCAGTCAAGCAGACCACCGCCATTTTTCATCCTCTCAGCCACTCGCCTAACCGCATCTAAACTTGTACCGCCTCCCGTTGACGTCCGTATAGGGCTGTCGATCATTTCATCAAAGGGCTTGTCCGGCCCTAAAAACGTGGCGGGGTGCTTAATGACTGACAAGTCTCTGCGCTCTTGTTGACACATCTGCGCATAATGTCTGGCTGCGTCAATCATGTTTTGTTCGGTATAACCACACTTGAGTTGCTTATTCCACGCTTTGAAGGCTTTTCTCTTTTCGATGCGTCTTGGATAGATCGCCCAAAAGTGATCGAACGCATCGGAATATTCGACGGCGTGTGTGGCAACACACATATCTTTTAAATCCTTTGAAGTATTCTCACTCGTATTCTCTGTAGTAGTCTCTGTAAGTAATCTCTGGTATTGCTTGTCCATTTCTTCGTTTTGAATATCCAATTCATCGTTTTGAATATCCATTTTGGATATTCGTATATCGCTTTTCGATGTTCGATTTGCGGATACGAACAACGGATATCCATCAAGAGCATATCCTAATGTCTGTAAATCTTCTTGGATTTTCAAGACATTCACTCGATATTGCTTGGTTCGATCCCAACGCGTTTTCGGATTGTTGCGTTCCTCAATCCACTGTTTTTCGATTAAAGGCGTTAGATGCCTTCGTATCGAGTTGGGTGCCAGCCCTAGCATAGTCTCTTCGGATAATTCTTCGGACGTCTTGTAGATCCAGCCGTATGCCTTATCGCACTGAAACTCTTCTCCTTATGCGTCACACCTTGATTTTTCTTCGTCTAAAAATTTATCGAAGTCGCGCGTACGTTGCGACCAGTACAAGAGTTGGTTAAGGATGATCGCTTTCGTGGCATCTCCTGTGAGAGCCACGAGTTCCTCTTTGATGACCACGCGTTTGAGTGGCGATGGTTCCATGTTCATCACCTCAAAATTCTTTTTTTGCTGAATAGTATAACTCGCGATGGATGCGTGTATAATAAAGACGAGCCTACTTTTTCAACTTTTCTTCGATTTGTTCGTAGTGCGCGAACAACAATTCGAGAGCCTCGTCGATCAAACGAGCGCGGGGCACTCTCGTTTTTTTAGATAGCGCAACGAATTTTTTGTGCAACGTAATGTCTGTCGCAGTGGTAAATACCTTCCTTGTCACCGGACGAATGTTTGCCATGTGATTCACCCCCTTTCGTATACATTAGCATATTATCATATTCAATAGCAATATAAATATGCTAATGCAAGGCGCACATTTTTTAGATTTCTTCCACGACATCAAAGAACTAACGATTGAACAGTAACCTATTTACGCGCCGCCGAACCGGCGCATAGATGATGGTATTAGTTCAAGGATTCAATCGAATGGCGCAAATCAGCGTCTATATTCGTCGTCAACAGCCACCCTAAGTAACTAACAGGGACGTCCGCTAACCTTTCCCCTTTATACTTGCCAAAAGGCATCACAGACACGTTTACGGGCGATTCTGCGTAACTCAGCACATCCTCAATCCCGCGCTTTTGACATTCGCGTAACATGTGTATCAAAAGCATTGCGGTTACTAAAGCATCGTCGGACGCGTGGTGAGCATCTGCGATCACATCAATCCCCAACCAATAGCGTAAAGTCTGATTTTGATAATTCGGCGCATCGGGGTATAAATGCTGCGCTAACCGTCTTGTATCCAACCAACGCTTTCCTGTATCAGGCAAGAACGACCGATCAAACGGAGCGTTGTGGGCTACTAACACATCAGACGGGTCAATGATTGTGTTGTACAAAACCCGCCATACTTCGTCAAATGTCGGACAATCACGTACGTCTTGATCGGTGATATGATGAATCGCGGATGCTGTTGCGGGAATGCGTATGCCTGGATTCACTAATGCTTGGTAGTTAGACACTATGTTGTCGTTTTCTACGGTTACTGCCGCAATCTCAACCACACGATCAACGGCAGGGTCTAAACCGGTTGTTTCTACGTCAATCACCGCAAATTTCAAGCCTCTCACTCCTTAGAACGGCAAATCGTCATAATCAATATTTAAACTTGTACTATCAGCAAACGGATCGTTGTTCACGTGATTAGAATGCTGTTTGGCGGAATCTTGGACAGGTTTAGAAGACGCCTGCCCCTCTTTTTTGCTATCCAAAAATTGTACGTTTTCTGCCACGATTTCATATACCCGTATTTTTTGACCTTCCTTATTCTCGTAACTACGTGTCTCTAACCGTCCACGTACAGCGCACAAACGCCCCTTCCCTAAATATTCAGCGCATAGTTCGCCTGTTTTTTGCCACGCGATCACATTTAGAAAGTCTGTTACCTTTTCTCCGTTCTGTCCTTTTCGATCACGTTCAACCGCTACTGTAAAACTCGCAACCGCAGTGCCGTTGCTTGTGTATCTCAACTCAGGATCAGCGGTCAATCGGCCTATCACAACAATGCTATTCATCATGGTCTTCACTCCTTTGTATTCGTTGCGTCGAACCTAAACCACGCGTACAGGCGAGATTAGATGTAAAGGCCGATCTTGTCCGACTGTCGTTAAGGTGAATGCACTTCCTGAACTCGTGAATTCGATGCGGACTTTTGATGATCCGAGAGCCTTTAATGCGTCTAACAAAAAGTGCGCATTGCTTGCAATGTCCAATGGTTCACCTTCCATTTTGGATGGATAAAACGATTCCTTCACTTTCCCGATATTCAATGAATGCGACGACACGTCAATATGTTCTTGCGAGATCGACATGCGGATCACTTGGTTTTCGTCGTCACGTGCTAACAATGCAGAACGTTCGATCGATGCTGCAAACTCCCTAGCGTCCACCTCCACAGCAGTTTCATATTGAGTAGGGATGATCCGTGAAATATCGGGATACTTCCCGTCAACCAGCCTGCTGTAAAAAATAGTTGTTCCTAAGTCTGCGAAAAAATGTTGATCCGTCACGAAAACATCAATCATCTGATCGTTGGATCCTAACAGTTTGGCAAGTTCAAAAATACTCTTTCGCGGAATGATTGCTTCTATGTTCTCCGCACTTACTGATTCGAACGGCAAGTTGTGCGTGGATAGCCTATGACTATCACTCGCGGTGAATTGCAAACGATCAGATGGCGTTGACATTAACACACCTGTGAGAACAGGTCTGATTTCCGTTGTGGCTGTAGCAAATGCCGTTTGCTCGATGAGCGACAGGAACGTTTCTGATGACACGGTCATTTTTTTATCCTCTTCAATATCCGGTAATTCTGGATACTCCCTGCTATCCATGCCATTTAATGTGTACGTTGCTTTCCCTGATCGGATCGTAGCTGTCATTCCATCCACATCAATTCGCACTAGCCTATGAGGTAATTTTCTCACAATCCCAAGTAAATATTTGGCGTTCAAAACAACACTTCCAACACGTTCGATCTGTAGAATAGGTTCTTGCGATTCGTCCTCTGCAAGATGCGTTTGGATACCAATTTCTAAATCATAGGCTGTGACAATGAGTTTTTCTTCGGTAGCCTGCAATAAAACTCCATACAAAATAGGCTTCGTGGTTTTCGTTGGGATGGCCTTTGCAACCACTTGCAGCAACTGTACTAAGGATGATTTTAAGATTGTGATTTTCATGAGACACTCCTCTAAAATGAAATTTCACTATAGTGAATCACATTCGACAATGTTTTTGTCGATCGGCAATATTTACATTTCTCGCATCGTTTCGGTTCCTCTCCTCCTGAACGTACCGACAAAATACGCGGCATGTTTTCTTTGATCTGATCTA
>JAKACU010000007.1 GCA_021821185.1 Bacillota bacterium | reverse complement strand
AAACCAGACCCCACAGCCGCCTCACAGTACAAAAGGTTCGGAAGCCCAGCCATTCCAAACTCATACATTCCTGTATCATCCAATTTTGGTGTCCTCTTTACATCGCTATGAATATTTCAGGATTCAAACTCACTCCTCCAAAATTATGTTGTCATATGCATAAAGTATGGGCACGATGCAAATCCTGAAAAAAAATAAGAGGAGGGATTCGGTTGCAACCAAACGGCCGCAATGATCGTGTTGGAAAAATCAAAGAAATTATAGCAAACACAGAGGATAATCTAAAACAAGCAGAGGAAATTCTGCAAACCGCTCCTTTAACAGAACAAACGCGCACCCAAATTGAACATACTAACGACAACCGATTGGAAAGTTTGCAAGACAATAAGAAGGCTCTCAACGAAGAATTTCATGATTGATTGACCTAACCCTGCTTCGTTCTCCTGTAGAACAGTCCAACATTGCAAATACACAGAGAATCTGGTTTAGTTATCGCAATAGGACTGTTCTTGGGAGGACGTTATGGCTTCAATTCATGGATTACTAGCCAATCTTTTTGTACTCTTCCTCTTTGGAGGATTATTTTTTGATTTCATTGGTTTTTTTCGTGAACCACGTTTCTATCCACTGATGGCACTTTCATGCTTTTTACTCAGCATCGTCACTTTAATCCCGTTAATAACGCTCGGTGTTATTATGACGCATCAATTTGGTTCATCAGGCTCTCTGCCAGCCTTGCTTGCCAAGCACATCAGTCTAGGATCAGCCACCGTTTTTCTTTTGATCATTTCGTTGGTTATTCGCCTTCGCAAAGGGAAGAATCCGTGGCGTATCGGTCTGTACTTCGTGATTCAAATCGTTGTCTTAGCTGTAGCCGCGATCGCGGCGCATGCAGGCGGCACTTTTGCTGTTCAAGGCTGATAACGGTTATTTCGTAAGTTGCACACGCACATACCCATTTTCTTTTCCTACTTCTGTACCAAGTACTTGCTTTTGGAAAAGCAATTCTTGCAAAGGCTGTACATACTCTGTCAACCACAACTCGATAACCGCTTTACCTTCTTCAAATTCCCCAACAGCTGACAAAAGTGACTGTGTACGCCCAGTCACTTCTTGTGATGAAACATCGCGCAAATCCGCATAAAAAACAGGAATATCACTTTTATCCCGGCAGAACTGTACAGCATAGTAATCATCAGCATATTTGGCTACCACATGGCCAAACCCGAGTTTGCCTAAGACGCGAAATAATGGTTCGGGCAAAAACGTAGCATGCAATTGAAATACATTAGTTTGACCAACATGGGTTACAGCCTTCATAATATCCTGAAATGGCTCACCTTTCGCGCGCAAAATCTCCCTTACATCAAGATCAATAATTTGCCGATCCATCGCTACAATCCCCCATTATGACAATTGACATTGTACTACATAATAAAAGCGTACCGTATCCATACCATTTCCATTGTGCAAAATATCACTCGATGATGATGTATACTGAAGACAACGAATTGAGGCTTTAGATAGGTGGGAAAATTATGAAAACGTATGACGTCGTCATTATTGGCGGTGGAGCTGGTGGTTTGCAAGCAGCAATTCATTTGGGTCGTTACGGGTGGAAGACCCTTGTTATTGATAAAAGCAAGGGACGAACCTTTTATACGCCCATGTACCACAATGTGCTCGGGTTCCCTGATGGTATATCAGGCTTGGAATTATTGAAAAATGGTCAGCATCAAGCAAAAAAATACGGGGTTGAATTTCTTATGAAAGTCGTCACAGCCATTGTCCAAAAAGACGATCATTTCGTTATCACAGCCCAACGTCGCAAAGAACTCATGGAACACTCACCTGAGCAGATTGATCACATCGAGGCCAAAAAAATCATTATCGCCACAGGTGTTATGGATGAGCACCCTGCTGTACCTAATGTATATCATTATGCGGGTTACAGCATTTATTATTGTCCTGATTGTGATGGTTATGAATTGATTGACAAAAAAGTCGTGGTAGTGGGACGAGGTAACAGTGGGCCCACTATGGCCCACACATTACTCGGATGGACTCAAGATCTAGCAGTGGTTAACGTTGAACCGGATAAACCAATAAGCGATACTTGGTTACAAACGATGCATGACAATACCATCCCCGTATTTACTGGGAAACTGGCTCGTTTTGTCGGCGAACAACGCGATCTTATTGAAAAGGTCATTCTCGAAGATGGCACCGAAATTGCCTGTGAAAAGGTGTTTTCTGCACTCGGCATGCAAAGTGTTCATTCAAGTCTCGCAAAAGGACTCGGGGTCACCACGAATGATAAAGACTACATTATCGTAGACCCCAGAACCAAAGAAACCAATGTCAAAGGTGTGTGGGCCGTAGGCGATGTTGTAGCCCATTCCCAACAAGTGATGATCGCCATTGGAGAAGGTGCCCAAGCAGCCATCTGGATCAACAAATCATTACGCCAAGAAAATCTCCCTGTATGGTAAGACCATGACATTACCTGCACCTGCGAGGTGCAGGTACACACTTTTACTGCAGAGAAGCAACATATTTGCCAATGCGCTCGATGGCATGTTCGATTTGTTCCACAGACGTTGCATAGGAACACCGAACATATCCTTGCCCACTTTGACCAAAAGCATCTCCTGGTACGACTGCCACTTTTGCGTGCCTCAGCAATCCCTGCGCAAAATCTTGTGAGGAGAGGCCCGTAGAGGTGATGTCCGGAAAAGCATAAAATGCACCCTGAGGTTCATGACAGGACAAGCCAATCGATCGTAATCCTTGTACGATAAGGCGTCTGCGTTGGTCATAGTCCTCAATCATACGCTCTTTATCCTGTTCCCCATTTTTCAATGCCTCTACAGCTGCCATTTGTCCCATGATCGGGGCACACATGATCGTGTACTGGTGGATTTTCAACATTTCCTGCAGAATTTCTAAAGGCGCTGCTGCATAGCCGATGCGCCACCCCGTCATAGCAAACGCTTTAGACATACCACTTACTAAAACCGTGCGTTCCTTCATACCTTTTAAAGCAGCAATACTGGCATGATGTGTTCCGTAAGTAAGTTCAGCATAAATCTCATCAGAGATAACAAATAAATCATGTTCAAGTACGATCTCCGCAATTTGTGACAATTCTTCCTGCCGCATGACGGCACCCGTTGGATTATTCGGATAACAAAGGACAAGCACTTTAGATTTAGCGGTAATTTTTTCACGAAGGTTTTTGGGCGTTAATTTAAAATCATCTTTGGCTAACGTTGTTACTGCAACAGGCACGCCGCCTGCAAGGGTCGCGCAAGGATAATACGAGACATAAGCGGGTTCAGGGATTAGTACCTCATCACCCGGGCAAAGCAAAGTACGTAAAGCAATATCGATAGCCTCACTGCCACCGACTGTCACCATCAACTCCTGCGAAGGATCATACTCTAAAGAGAATCGCTGAAGATAATTTGCTATCGCAGTACGCAATTCAGGTAATCCGCGGTTGGACGTATAGGTTGTATAGCCCCGTTCCAAGGCATAAACACACGCCTCCCTAACCCTCCAGGGTGTGACAAAATCCGGTTCACCAACACCTAGCGAAATAATATCTTCCATCTCGCTTGCCAGATCAAAAAACCGGCGAATTCCTGATGGAGGCAGTTGACTTACGGTAGGTGACAAACGCTCATAAAGTTTGTTCACGGTGCAACCACCAAACGTTGATCGCCTTCATGATCATCAAAGATGACCCCATCAAACTTGTACGTCTTCAACCGGAACTGGGTTGTAGTTGAGGTGACATTTTCAATTGTCGAAAGTTTTTCAGAGACGAACTGAGCCACTTCTTGAATTTTACGGCCCTCTACAATGACCTGAAGATCATACGAACCTGACATCAACGCCACGGAAACAACTTCCTTAAAGCGATAAATCCGCTCAGCAATCGCATCAAAACCAAGTTCCCTTTGTGGTGTTACTTTGACATCAATAACAGCGGTAACTCTGGACGAATCGGCTTTATCCCAGTTCACAACTGCACCATAGCGAACAATGACTCCACTTTTCTCCAAGTCCGCTATAGCCTCAGTCACTTGCTCTTTGGGTTCTCCAACCATCACCGAAAGCGTATCTATCGATCGGTGAGCGTCTTCATGCAAAAGGTGCAAAATGGCCATCTTCTTTTTTTGATCCATGGCAATCTCTCCGCTTCCTAGCAATTGGGTCATCTCTTTATACGATGTTATTATATCGCATTCTACCGCGAAGAAACTTGCATGCAAGGATATGTTGTATCATGATGATGGATAAAAAGAGGTGACAACATGAAACAAGCTGCTTTTATCGAAGTCGGTATGGGTATTGATCTGCATGGTCAAGATGTCACTGTAGCTTGTACACGTGCCATTCGAAATGCTATTGGCCACAACAGCATGCCTGGCATCGGCACGTTTTTACCTAATGGTGATTTACATGAAATGCGCGTGCATGTATCACTTGCCGTCCCGATAGAACAAAACAATGTCGATGTGGAACAAGTTAAGGCTGAATTGCCGTATGGAAAGATTGACATCGAGATTGTCGAAGGCGGATTCAAAGCATCAAGTGGCATTGTGCTGCCTGAACAAGGCGACAAGACAGATGAGATGATCATCGTTATAGCCGTCGTCACAGTCGGGTACTAAAAAAGTTGCCCCCTCTCTACTTTTTGCGAGAGGGGGCAACTTGCATGTGATTCCATTCCTTTATGGGAAAGAAAATCCACCACTTGAGCTACCAAAACCAGGAATTGCAATACTTCCACCCGATGACTGGCTTTGATTAACTGCCTGTGTCGGGGCCTGTAAAAGGCCAAGTTGCAATGAGAAAGTCAACTTCTGTTGTTTACGATACACGGTCACGGTGACCGTTTGCCCTGGCTTGTAATTTTGCCACAAAACACTGCGCAAATTCGTGAAACCAGTGATTTTCGTTCCATCGATAGCCACAATGACATCGCCTGCTTTGATTCCCGAAGCGTTTGCCGTCGCACTATCCACTTTGGAAACATAAACACCGTATGTTACTGGCACATTTGGCTGCATTTGCTGCGGTACCGACGATAACGATGCTCCTTCAATACCCAAAGCAGGATGATCAGCATGCCCCGTTGCCATGATCTGACTCGTAATCGTTTTTACTTCATTGATGGGAATGGAAAAACCCATACCTTCAAAACCGGAAGCAACAATCTTAGAACTATTAATGCCGATCACTTGTCCTAGAATATTCAATAGTGGTCCGCCACTATTTCCAGGATTAATGGCTGCATCAGTCTGCAATACGGTCTCCTGCCCGAGCACTTGTCCAGTGGCTTCATCTTGAACAGGCATTGTACGAGATGTTGCACTGATAACTCCAACTGTGACGGTATCGGAAAAATCGAGACCTGCTGGATTCCCGATTGCAATGGCTGGTTCACCAGCCTCTAAATTATCAGAATTACCGAATTGTGCTACATCCTGCGGTGCGATATCGGATTGTGGAATTTTAAGTACCGCTAAATCTGTGTAAGGATCTGTTCCAACCACTTTTGCCCATACGCGGTGTTTGTTATAAAGAACGACTTCAACTTTCGTAGCACCTTGCACCACATGATTGTTTGTTACAATGTATCCGCGCGGGTCAAATATCACCCCAGAACCCACACCATATTGTTGCAAAGAAGTACTTCCGACATTATTAGTAACGTTTTGATAATTAACAACTCCAACAACCGAAGGAGTTGCCTTTTTTACAGCCTGAACAATGGCATCATTTATAGTGACATTCACCGTCTGATTTGTTCCATACGTCGCATTGACCAAATTGGCATCAGACATCGCCGCTGAAGGTATCACATTATTTTGCATCAGCAATGGCACAGCAGCCAAGGTCGAACCCGATCCGACTAGCGCTGCCACCGCCACCACTCCCACAAGGCGCAAGATGGCTCGCGATTGTTTCTTAGGACTACGACTACTCTTAAACTCCCCGTCATCATAGTATCCCATCTTTGTCCCTCCCTAGCAAAATAAGCACACTATTATATTGCCAAATAAACCTTGAGAACATCTGAACAATACAATGACCGATCCATGAATATGCACAGATCGGTCATTGAAATCTACAAGTTAAGCAAAAAAAGTTGATAACTTGTCAATTGCCTGCTCTTCGTCATGACCATCAGCTTCAAGAATGATATGATCACCACTTTTGATACCCAGAGTCAAGACACCTAACACACTTTTGCCATCAATCATCTTGGTATTTTTACCGATCTGTATACTACTCGAAAAACTAGTAGCGTGTTGGACAAAAGATGTGATCATAGCAGCGGTTAGCTGATGATCTTCAAGCTTCACCTGTACTTCTCTCGTTATCAAATCATATTCCTCCCCTATTAATATAGTAAAAAGTATGCATGATTCTAGCGCTAATGTATCGATTGTCTGCTTCAGTGTCAATGAAATATTAGCTAAACATCAATTGACACACAAGAATCAGTGGCGTATGTTCAAGAAGTATTTTAAAGTTGGCGAAAAGAGGGGATATTAGTGCTATTTCACCGTAGGAGCTGTCATCCTTTGTTAAAAATTATCCTTGTGTTACTCGGCGTTAAATGGCTTAAAGAGAAAAAACCTATCGATGAGGCAACAAAAAAGGAATGGAAAGCAAAACGGAAATTATTTCGTCACAAGATGCAAGAGGCGTTTGCCGTTTGGGATGACGATGAAGAATTCAGCAATGAACAGGATGCATCAACCATCGATAAAGGGGCTTCCATGTGATCACATCGTTTTTTCGATCCTTGGTGATCTTTCGACTTGCTATAGCCTTGCTGTTCGATTACTGGCGCATTCGTCGAGCTAGTGAGAAGCTCGATGGGGCGCAACGTGATCAAGTCGTGGCACAGGCATACGCACGCACTGGCGCGCGTATCCGCCGTGCCGCATTTCATTTGCAGGGGCTTATCATCAAAGTTGGACAATTTTTGAGCGCGCGCACAGACGTTTTGCCACTCGCCTTTACAAGGGAACTAACGCAACTTCAAGACGCCGTTCCCGGGGTTTCCCTGCATAAAATTAGGCCGATGATCGAACAAGAGTTAGGCACCCATCTTGCATCGATATTTCTTGAAGTCTCTGAAGAACCTCTTGCAGCCGCGTCATTAGGACAAGTACATAAGGGTGTCTTGCCAAATGGTGATATTGTCGCCATAAAAATCTTGCGTCCTGGCATTGAAAGATTGGCGGCCATTGACCTATCGGCATTAAAAAAAGTCGTCCTCTTTATGGCTCGCTATACGCGCATAGGGCGACAAATTAATAGCAAAGGGTTGTATGATGAATTCTCTGCCATGGTGCAAAAGGAACTTGATTATCGCATCGAGGCGGATAACCTGCGTCATTTCCAAAAGAACTTTGTTCATGATCATCGCATCGTTATTCCCCGCTTATATGACAATTACGTCACGAGACGCATTCTTGTCATGGAATATATTGAAGGTGCAAAAGTCACCGATCTGGCGCAAATCGATGCCTGGAATATTACACAAGAAACCATTGCTAAAACCCTTCTTGATGCCTATTTGCAACAAATTCTCATTGACGGTTTTGTGCACGTCGATCCGCATCCTGGTAACTTATTGATTCTTCCGAATGAAAGAGTGTGTTTCCTTGACTTTGGCATGATGAGTAGCATTGACGTAAAGGACATATCGATCTTCTCACGACTTGTAACAGCCGCCTTAACGAGAAACCTTGCGGGTGTCGTGCAGGGCATGGACGAACTTGGTTTTTTGCAGCCTCACGCAAACCGCGAATTCCTACAGCGGGCTATCGGATTTATGCTCGATCGCATATCTGGTGTTTCCTTTAAAAGAGGCGAAGATCTCGATCAATTTTTGGAGGATTTTCAACACTTTTTGCATGATGAACCTATATCTATTCAAGCACGGTATATGTTTCTTGGGCGCGCCATTGGTATGGCAAGCGGAGTCATCACGAGTTTGTATCCTGATATCGACTGGATCACATTGCTTAAAGACCGAGCGCTTCCCTTATTACGTACTCATCAACAGGAAGACAGTTCATGGCGCGCGGCTTGGAAAAAACCTATTCGCGAACTAGCGGCTTCTTTGTTTGGCGATGCTGGAGCGCTAGCAACTGACCTGGTACTTAAACAACTTGAACAAACGGTACTCGCTACCATTCAGACACCTGATACGTTATTACAAGTGCTTCAACGAGCCAACCGTAACGATCTCTTGATTAAACTTGAGCTCGAGCCTGTTCTTGCGCGATTAGAACGTCAAGAACGCATTATCATTCGTGGCATGATTGCCATCCTCATGAGCGTTAGTTTGACGCTTGGCGTATGGCTTGAACAAACGCAATTTATCTTACAAAGTAAATTGGCTTTCGGTGTAGCCTTGCTCTTTGGCGTCGTGCTTGTTATCAATGTCTTTAAGCACAAAAAAACGCGCCCAAAAAGACGCGCTTAAGGTATGCCTAGTGCATGGGTTAAGCGATAGCAAACAAATCAGAGAAACTTTCATCAGCAAAACATTCGTAACGAATATCATCTTCCAAGCCACTACAAGAAACAACTAATGAGTGACCGTCAAGATACCATACATCATCTTCGGTAATGAAAAACTGTATGCCTTCCACCTCGGTGGACAACGCTTCATGATGTGGTTTTTCAACTGTGATACCAAGCGCATATCCTGTTTGAAATTGATGTTGCGCACCGTAACGTACAAAAAACCGTATGGCTTGCCCTTTTTGCAGGTGAAGTTCCCGTGTAAACCAATTGGCTGCCATTTCAGTAACCCACAACATTCATAATCCCTCCGCTATACGCTTTGAATCCTTCGATTCGCCAAGTAATCTGAGATCATTTGCATAGGTGACTTTCCCATATTGCGGTATCCTGGATGCGCCCGTTCGTTGTTATACCCACTTAACCATTGCTCCAAGTCCCATTGCAATGATGCCAAGCTGTCATAGTTTCGCTCGCGAAAGGCAGGTTTAAAAAATTCATCAATGACATCAATATTAAATGCCTCAACAAAACCATGAATAAGATGGCTGTGTACCTGCGTCCTTTGATGTTCAATACCGTTTAATGCAAGATAGTACTCATAGGGATGGGCTTGTGTACCGCAATATTCCCTTCCGTTATCCGTAATAATTGCCTTAATGACAATCCCTCGATGTTTAAAAAACCTAAGTACATCATTTTGCAAAACCGTAACTGCATACTTAGGAAGTTTACCTGAATGCAAGAATCCAAAAGCATAACTACCAAAAGTATCAACAACAGCTTGCATATAAATCTTGCCCAATCCGCGTAACTGACCGACATATAACGTATCCTGTGCCAGAAGTTCTCCAGGGTACTTGCTTTCAGAGTGTCGTTCACGAAAGCAAGGATTTATATGTTCCACCTCGATCATTTGTTCAGCTGAAAGTGAATACCCTTGCGTGATGTACAGCTCTTCCAATCGTGCCAAGCGTTTTTGTTTTGTACCAAGACCCTGCCGCATCAACGTACTTTGCACAGTTACTGGTGTGACATCAATGCCATGGGACTGAAGCATCTCAGCAACTCGCACACAACCTATAGTTGGATGAGCCAGGTTTAAATCAAGAATACTTTGTGTTACTGACTCAGGGAGTACTTGCTTGTTCCGAGTAGTAACCATAGGACTATCCCTCAAACCAGCAATTCCCTCCGCCAAATACCGATCCCTATATTTGTAAAACTGTGTGCGAGAAATTCCACGTTCTCGGCAAACACGGCTCACATTGCCAATGGTCTGTGCCAAACGCAACAAACCAAGCCGTTGATAGGCAACTTTATCTTCCGCTGACATAGTCATATCAGGAATACAAGTGATCGTGCGAACTGAGCTGTCCATATCAACGGCTTCCGTGAAAGGACAATAAAAGCAAAGCTCAACATCCACATCACCCTGAAGCGGGCACCTCACGCGACCCCTCACGATATCATGGCGTTTGCAGAGCGTATCTCCCGCAATTGGTGCTTCCCGCGAACCGATCATTTACGTCACCTACGATAATCGCAGTAATTAATCCTATCACCTTTATTATGCTATTTTGTCAGCCAACCGAAAGATCATACGTCACCACATTTTTTAGTACTATTAGACTAATTTCATTGACTGTGACTAGGAAAAGCACTACTCCGACCTTTACACAAAAAAAAGAAAGGCCGCTGATCTTACGCGACCTTAAAAATTAAAGCCCATTCTAGAAAGGAACACAAGTAATTTTTCGCTCCTAGTCCATTAAGACTAGTCCTACTTGATACCTGTGGTTGCAATGCCTCGTACAAAATGACGCTGAAAAACAACAAATACAATAATCATCGGAAGCGTGAGCATGATATCACCGGCAAGAACACTGTTCCAAAAGGCATTGTACTGATTGTAAAACGAATTCAGTCCAACTGGCAAAGTGTACATATTCTGTTGAGTTTCGAGCAGAACGGGCCATAGAAAGGAATTCCAATTACCTTGAAAGGTAAAAATCGTTTGCGCAGACAACATAGGTCCAGCGAGCGGTAAAAAGATTCGAAAAAAAACACCCCAATGCGTTAACCCATCGATTCGTCCAGCCTCTTCCAAATCTTTGGGCATACCTAAAAAGAATTGTCGTGCTAAAAAAATCATAAACGGGCTCATCAGAAATGGAATAGTAAGTCCTTGAAAACTATTGATCCACCCCCATTGAGCTAACAGCATATAGATAGGAACTAATACAACTTGCCCAGGAATCATCATAATTCCTAAAAAGATGTAGAAAATCAGGCCACGCAAAGGAAACTTTAATCGTGCAAACGCATAGCCAGCAAGTGTATTGACGACGAGATTACCGACAGTTACGATCAATGCAACTACAATACTATTAAAAAGCCATCTTCCAAACGGAAACTGAGTAAGAATGTTCTGGTAGCTGTGAAAATTAAGCTGATTTATAGGCACCCACATGTTGAACACTTGTGATGTCGGCTTAAGAGATGTATAAAGGGACCACAAAAACGGTCCTAAAGCTATGACAGCATAAGCAATAGCTGCAACATAAAAGAAAACCTTCCCGATGCTTACCTTTGATTTTCTGTCTCTCATCATACTCTCCTAATCCTCTTTTCCCAATACCAAATTTTGCACTAGGGTTAAAATGAGAATGATGGCGAATAGGGTAAATCCCATAGCTGATGCATAGCCCATGTTCATATCTTTGAACGCCTTGTTGAACAAATCCAGAACGACGGTCATGGTTGCCCCCATTGGCCCTCCGTTGCCTTGAGAGATTACGTAGACACTATCAAACACTTGAAATGTTCCAATCATCCCCATCACAATGACTAGAAAGGATGTTCTTCGCAGCAGAGGAATTGTGATAAAACGCAATAAATCAAAACCCTTTGCACCGTCGATAGCAGCTGCTTCATAAACCTCTTCTGGTATATCTTGCAGTCCAGCCAAATAAATAATCATGAATTGTCCCACGGTAGACCACACTGCCATAGCCATCACGGAAGGCAATGCAAAATTGGGGTCAAAAAAGTAGTTGGGACCATGAATACCAAAATTCAATAAAATGGTATTGAGCAATCCGGTTGGATTGAAAATAAAAATGAACATAACCGCTACAGCCACAGTCGACGTCACTGTGGGAAGATAGTAAATGACACGAAACAGGGATTTTCCCTTCACACGATCAACGACTAGCGCTAACAATAACGCGATAGCTGTTTGAACAGGTACAACACCAAGCGAATATTCCGCCGTATTGGTTAGTGCTTGTAAAAATACGGGATCAACAAATAAATGAAGATAATTATCCAACCCTGCCCAGGTTGCATTTTGTGGATCCAGATATGAAAAGTGGAAAAAGCTCAAATAAAATGAGTAAAGAATAGGACCCCCTATAAATACCGCCAACGAAACAAATGCGGGCAAGACAAACAAGTATCCTGCGATCGCTTGGCTAGTTGCGCTACGACTAATGCGCTTGCGCCTTCGCAAAGGAGATGCCTCAACCCTATTCGTCATAATACATTCATTCCCTTAATTCGGCGCAAGCCTTAAGACTTGCGCCGATTGATGTATTGCTACAATAAATCTACCGGACTTAGTACTGGTTTTGACTTGTAAGTGTACTAATCGCCTTGGATAAAACAACTTGTGGTGTTTGGTGCTTCAAGATGCCAGCTTCTGTTGCATTATTGATCGCATCCACAAAGTTTTGGCCAAGAGTGCCAAATTGATAAGGCGCTGCCTGTTTGACTCCGTTTACAAACGCTTTGTAGGTAGGGTTTTTGGAAAGAAACATACCTTGTTCACTCGTGCGCGATGGCATAGCTAAACCAGAAAGAGCTGTCAGTTTTTCAGCTTTTGGTCCTGTCATGAAAAACAGCAATTTAGCTGCTTGAGATGGATACTGAGTAGTTTTCGCCATGGAATAACTAACCGTATAAATCATGTTATAATCTTTTCCATTGATGCCCGGGAAATTCGAAATGCCATATTGCAACTTTGGAGCTGTTTGTTGCATAAAGGGAATGATCCATGCACCTTCTGCTGCCATAGCCACCTTCCCCTGTGCAAATGCCTCACCAGCCCATGACGCACCTTGACCTGTTGGCGGGACCATGACGCCATTTTCTTGCATTGACATGAAATATTGCAAACCTCGACGGTTAGCCGGATTGGGGAATGTTGCCTGATTTCTTGCACCGTTGTAATAATTGCCGCCAAAGTCTAGCACGAGTGGGTAATACCGTGCCACGTCAATCGGGAAATCAAGTGGTACAATTCCTTTCTTTTTTAACAGTACAGCATCCTTTTGAAGTTCGGGCCACGTCGCAGGTGCACTATGAATCCCAGCTTTTGCAAATAACGTCTTGTTGTATTCGAGAGCGAGTGTATTGAAATCTTTAGGTAGCCCATACAACGAATTTTTCCATGTGAACGCTTGAAGAAGATTTGCATTAAAATCTTTGATATTCACTTTATCCTGCTTAATATAACTTCCTAGATTCATCAAAACACCAGCTGCTTCTAACTGCGGCGCAACCGAAGAGTCTACATAAAAGATATCCGGGGCCGTATGGGAAGCTAACATTGGCTGAAGCGCTTGCAGATAGTTTCCATTAATAACTCGTACGCCGACGGAGATCGACGGATTTTCCTTGTGGAAAACTGCCAACTGGCTTTTAACAAGCGCCAGTTCTGCTGGACTTGATGACCACATACCCAAAGTTAAGTGAACTGGAGTAGACGTTTTTTTGGTTTGATGTGCCGAAGGAATACTGGATATAACAGACCCTGTAAACGCAAATGCAGTGACACCTGTTACAAAAGCGGTTGCAAGCACAGAAACCCGGGTTTTTCTTTTCATGAATTGATCCTCCCAATATTGAATTTTTCCATGTACTTTTGCGTTGCATCAACCTGCGTTGACTGTCTCTACTGCCTTTCTATCATCACCTCCTAGTCGATTTTCTACAATTGACACTTGCCAACCTGTTGTATTGGTAACAACCGTAGTGACCACATCGCCTTGATTGGTGCGCGAAATCATCAAATCAAGCTGACCACTGCCAAGCCGCAAACCTTGAATCTCCATGAACGGCATGTCTGCCAACAAAGTAGGAGACAGTATGATCATTTTGTTATATCCGTCAACAGTCAAACCAAGCAGAGCTTGTAAAGCCAATACTGGCGTTGCCGCAGCCCACGCTTGAGGAGAGCACGACACGAGATAGGGGACTGGCGAACTTGCTTGTGCTATAGAAAATCCGCAAAATAACTCAGGCAAACGATACAATTCAAAGTGGCTAGCTGCTTTTAGAAGCCCCGAAATAACACGCGACATAGCTACCGTATGACCGTACTTTTGCATCCCTAGGAAGATCAACGAATTATCATGAGGCCATACTGATCCATTGTGGTAGCTAAGTGGATTATACACTCGCTCTTCTTGCGACAAAGTTCGAATCCCATAGCCTGTAAACATATCGTCTTGCATTAAGCGGTCAATCAGCTGATCCGCGATCGGTTGAGGCAGGATGCCTGAGAAGAGCACCTGACCCATGTTTGAAGAAACAACAGCAACTGGATGTTTATCTCCATCCAAAGCAAGTGCTATACTCGATCGATCCTCCAGCCAAAACTCTTTAATAAAACGAGCTGCCAGTTGATCGGCTGATTTTCGACAACGATCAGCTTCAGTCTTCATACCAGCATGGTCATACAAAGCCGCACACCCCATGAGCGCTTTATAGGCATACCCTTGAACTTCACATAAAGCGATCGGCGCTTTTGCAAAATCCCCATTTTGATGTCTTACAGAGTCTCCGGAATCTTTCCATCCTTGATTTGCGATACCGCCACTCGCCTCTTGATAATATTCCACAAAGCCATCATCATCGCGGTCGCCATAGTCTTCTATCCATGCCAAAGCGCGACTCACATGTGGCAAAATTTCCCCAAGGAGCGATTCATCAAGTGTAAAAGAAAAATACTCAACGACTAAGATTAAAAAAAGTAGCGTCGAATCTATGGAACCAAAATACGGTCCAAAAGGAACAGCTCCAATACGGGTCAGTTCACCTACACGCATTTCATGCATAATTTTCCCTGGTTGCTCGTCACGATCAGGACGAACTTGTGTCCCCTGATGAACAGCCATAGTCAATAACGTGGCACGTGCCACCTCAGGCGCCACCGGTAATAATTGTAAAGAAGTAATTAAGCTGTCACGGCCAAACGGTACGGCATACCACGGTACACCCGCAGTTGGCAAGGTCCCATAACCAACATCTGTTAGCAGCATACGAACATCACGCAACCCTTGTTCATACCAACGATCAAAGGATCGAGTGGAGCGAACACGGGGGACAGAATTCATCCACGCATCATATCTTTGACTAATCTTTGCTTGAATCATAACCGGATCAACAACAGGCAAAGTAGGAATTATTGTTCCATCCGTTAGTGGATACACCGTAACAACAAGAACGACCTCTTCACCGGCAGGTATTTCAAGTATGGTGCGGACTGATAAAGTGGAATCCCCTTGTGAAGCCCTGTAGTTTACATTGGCTGAAGGATTTCCCAAAACGTTTAAGTGAACAACAGTTTGAAGAACCTGACCATCTAACGCGCTGTAGATAAATGAAAGATAATTATCATGTGCAACACGCTGCACAGCGCTCTTCTTAACGTGCGGCGCATAACCGCGCACTTCAAACATATCGTCAAAATCACTGTCTAAACGGTATTCCACCGGGAGGATCGCTTGTCTATCGCCATAATTCCTGATGGTCATGTTTTCAATAAGTCGTTCTCCATCGACGATCTGCGAGCGTGTCACAAACAGGGAATCGCGATCAACTGATCCATCAGTTGCAGGTTTGTTCATCAAACGATATGCATTTTGATAATTATGCGTGGTATCCGAGTCAAGCAACGTAAACTCAAGCGGTGCAAAAGAACATTCAAAGCGCGATAAAACACGCGTATCTCGCGTAAACAGCCCATAACCATAACTATCTTTAGCCTTATCAGGTACGAAACCATACTTATCCGTTAGGAAAAATAAATCTGCTTCCTTTATAACGTGAAAGTTCACGTAATTTTTCCTCCCAAAACGTTTTGGATATTAGAAAAAAAGAAAAACCTGACGAACGTGGCAATTAAGTAGATTGGCGAATTAAAAGTTCCGGAGCCAACATGCGACCTTGGGCCGTATCGGTTCCTTCCGTCATAGCAACTACCATGTTCGCCGCGGTAACGCCCATCTCGTAGCGACGTTGCAAAATCGTCGTCAACGGCGGGGACGAAAACTGTGCAAGTTCGATATCGTCAAATCCAACAAACGCTACATCATCAGGAACAGCTATGCCTTGAGTTTTACACCAAGCTAAAGCTCCTAATGCCATGAGATCACTTGCAAAAAATGCGGCTGTGATCGAACGGTTTTGTTTATACACGTCTTCAAACGCTTTAGCACCACCGTCCGCTGTATAGTCAGCGTGTCTTTGCAACGATTCATCAACGGGTAAGTCCGCCTCACGAAGCGCCTCCTCATAGCCGCGTTTTCGATCCCGACTGACAGCCGCTTGACTATGTCCATTGATAAAAGCAATATTCTTGTGATCACGTGACAAGAGATGACGTACAGCCAACCGCGCTCCATAAACGTTGTCCGTCATTACATATCCACAAGTATCACTTAAAAGCGGCAAATCAATGACGACACTCGGTAAGGAAGAATCTACAACTTCATGAATGTACGGATCATCAAGACGGATACCCATAACACATACTCCGTCAAGACGACGCTCGGTGCAAAAATCCAAGTACGAAATTTGTTGTTGCCGTTTGGATGTTGTACTAAACAAAATTAAATCATAGCCCAATTCAGCTAGTCGATCATGCAATCCGTATAATACCTGGAACATAAAATAGTGCCCAGTTCTTCCTTTGCTCAGATCTGAAACAAGAAGTCCGATCGTTCGGGTACGATTCATAACAAGACTACGTGCCACACTACTTGGCCGGTAGTTCAACGTTTCAGCAATACGGACAATCTTACGTCTTGTCTCAACACTTACGTCAGGGTACCCATTTAATGCGCGTGAGACCGTGGTAATAGAGACACCTGCTGCTTTCGCCACATCTCGAATTGTAATCGGCACATTAAAAACCCCTAACAATGAAAACGTTAACAAATTCATTATAATCCAAAACGTTTTGGTAAGCAATAGCTTTCTCTTATGTATGATTAAAAAGAGTCAGAGAGTGACATCTCTCTGACTCTGGTATGATACCTTCAATTCGCGTAGTGTATACAGTTTTCGCAAACGACATAATGGACATCTTGCGTCAGTTCTTGCCATTTTAAGTCCACATCATCGTCATCCTCACTAAACTCCGCATCCCAAACAGAACCACAATAGGGACAGCGTACCTGCCTGTTTGTCTGTGCCACAACTTCGCCCCCTACGCTTTTTTGCACCAGACGTAGTGTCCCCCAATTCGGCACGTGCCCATACGTGAAAAGGCTTATTAAGCACGTACAGAAACTACATTTTGTTCGATACCTGATTTGGCATGTAAATTCGCGTAGAGGCCATTTTGTAATAGTAAATCACGATGAGAGCCATGCTCCATAATCTTACCTTGATCTAACACGTAGATTTCATCGGCATGAACGATCGTGGACAGTCGGTGCGCAATCACTAACGTGGTACGATTTTTAGAAACAGCTTGTAAACCCGCTTGCACGAGACCTTCTGTCTGACTATCCAAATTCGCCGTTGCCTCATCAAGAATCAGAACTTCAGGGTTAAGTGCCACGATGCGAGCAAATGAGATCAGTTGACGTTCCCCCATGGACAAATTAGCCCCTTTACCATGCAGTAAAGTCTTATAACCATCAGGTAACCTTTCAATCAATTCATGGGCTCCTACTGATTTTGCCGCAGCTACAACTTGTTCATCCGCGATATCTGTGCGAAACATGCGGATGTTATCAGCAACCGTACCCGTGAAAAGATGAACCTCTTGTTGAACGAGTCCAATAAACCGATGTAAATCGGACTGCGTCAACTGCTGAATATCTATGCCATCCAATCGAACAACACCTGACCGCGGTTCATAAAAGCGCATTAAAAGGCTCATAATTGAGCTTTTACCCGCACCTGTAGCACCAACAAACCCTACGAAGGCGCCCTTTGGCACATGAAAAGAAACATCGTGCAACACATCGGGTCCTTCATGGTATCCAAAAGTAACATGGTCAAAAGCAATATCCCCTGTCACATTAGAAAGTTGTAAAGGATGATCACTATCCGTGATCGCTTGTTTTTCCGAGAGGACTCTTCCTATTCGATCGGCCGCAACCATTGATGACTGTAGCGTATTCCATTGTTGTGTCACAGCATTTATTGGTTGGAAAAACTGCCTGATATAGGTGATAAATGCGTATAACGTACCGAATTTAATCGCATCATGCATAACAGCCATTCCACCAATCCACACGACTGCCGATACGGCCACATTACCCAGCACTTCAAGAACACGGTTAAACATCACTGATGTGCCATATTCGTGGACATTTGCTTGTCTATGGCTACTATTGAGTATTTCGAATCGATCATCCTGGCGGCGTTCCTGATGAAAGATCTGAATGATCCTCATACCGGCCAAATTTTCCGCCAAGAAAGTAACGATGAGCGACAACCGTGTACGAGTTGTTTGATAAGCTTCTCGAAGTCTACGGCGAAAGAATAGCGAAATAACAAAAATAACCGGTATAATGACAAGCGAATAGGATGCAATTTGGATATTCAATTCAAACATGGCAACGACGATCATGACAATGGATAGTCCATCGCGAACAAGACTAAGAAAAAACTGCGTAAAAAATTGACTAACCGTTTCTGTATCACTCGACACGTTAGTCACTAATCGGCCCACAGCATTCGTATCAAAAAATTCCATGGCTTGTGCTTCGATGTGAGAAAAAAGACGGATTCGAATTTTTCGAATGATATTTTGGCCCACAAATTGAAGTAAAACAATTTGTGCATAGTTGCTAACGACACCAAGTATAACAATACCCACGTAAACCAGACTGATGATCCAAAGCCCATGCAAGTTGGGATGCTTTACCGTGATATCACTATCGATAGCAACTTTAACCAGGTAGGGTTGCAGCACTGACGTCGCATTAAATACAAGAACCAAAATAATCACGATAATAAAGTGAATTTGATAGGAACGAGCAAACGGCAATAATCGTAGTAAGTTTCCAAATCCCGACTTTTCTCGTTTTGTCTCGACATCACTTTTGCCCATTTTATACATCACCACCTGACTCCTGTAACTGATGAATCTCGTTATAAAGTCCTTGCATTTGTAACAAATCCTGGTGCGTCCCTTGTTCAACGATTCTTCCATCTTCCAAAACAATAATCCAATCTGCATCTCGAACAACCGATAAACGATGTGAAACCATGATGGTAGTCCGCCCTTCACGCAATCTGCGCAAGGATGCGAGAATTTGTTTTTCCGTGTTCATATCTACAGCGGACAAACTGTCATCCATAATCAAGATTGGCGCATCCTTCAAGAGTGCACGAGCAATCGCTGTCCGTTGTTTTTGGCCACCGGATAACGTGACTCCTCGTTCACCGATTTGCGTGTCAAATCCATCAGGGAAGCGCAAAATATCTTGAAGCATCGCAGCATCTAATGCGGCCTGCTCTATTTCCTGCTCTGCGGCCTGCTCATTACCAAAGGATATATTTTCACCGATTGACGTAGAAAATAAAAATCCGTCTTGTGGAACGTATGCCATCGCTTCGCGCAAATCATGCAAAGAATAATCGTGAATATCCATACCATCCAACCAAATTGTTCCTTTTAATGGATCAAAGATACGCGGAAGTAAGTTGACCAACGTCGTCTTTCCCGACCCTGTTCTACCTACGATACCTAAAGTTTGCCCACACTTTAACTGAAAAGAGACGTCTACTAACGTTGGCATTGCAGCGTCAGGATATTGAAAAGACGGCAATCGGACGAAAAGGTCGCCGGAAATTCGCTTTCCTTGCACTGGATCATCAGGATCCGTAATGTCTGCAGGTTCCATGAGTAAAACGCGTAAGCGTTGCAACGAAGCGGATGCCCGTTGGAAATTGATAATGACAAAGCCTATTTGTTGCAGTGGTGTGATAATCATTGCGAGGTATAACGTAAAAGCTACGAAAGATCCTAAAGGGATTTGCCGATGCAGCGTCAGATAACCGCCATAGGACAGTGCAATGGCGAAACTCAGTGACCCCATTAACGGAATAAAGGATTGAAACAAAGCACTCCGAGAAATAACGCCCATTTGCTTTGAAACGATCGTATCGACACGCTTCGTAAATCGGCTTGTTTCCACATCCTCACTTGCTGTGGCTTTAACAAGGCGAATCGCCGTAATGCTTTCCTCTGTCAACTCAGCCATATCAGACAGCGATTCTTGAACTTGTTTAGAGGCCGTACGAATACGCGGTCCCCACCAAACGACAAACATCGGAACAAAAATGATTGGAATTATGCTTAAAAGAGTCAAGTTTACGTTCACCGTAGTAAACGTCATATACAATGTAGCAAAAAGCAAGAAAATAGCGTTGGTTAAAATGTTCATGCCGCCTGACAATGCCTCACGTACAACCTGTACGTCCGTCATGGCATGATTCAACAAATCACCGACGCTGCGTGTACGAAAATACGCGGTAGACAGGATTTCCCAATGACGAAAGAGCCGACTTCGTAATTGATACTCAAAAAGTCGACCCGTTTGACCATTACGAAATTGACCGAACCCATATAAAACCACTTGTAGTACACCAACGGCGAATAACGCCAGCGCATAATACGTCACGTCATGAGCCGTTAATTGACCACTGCTTAATGTATCCGTAAATTTGCCTATGAGATTTGGAAATTGAACATAAACGACTTCCGACAAGATGATGGATAAAATCGACAAACTATAATTCCATTTTTTGTCCCATAAAAATCGCCGGAGAATGTGTCGAGGATCTTCTGTATTACTATTTCCCATGTAGTACCTCACAAAGTATAAGTTTGTCTAAGTTCTTAGTATACAACAAAAAGCCCATAAAGGGCTTCGTCGATGGTCGCATGATGTATACCGTTGCGATTAGTCTATATAAGCAATCGCCTTATTACCATAGTGTGCGATAATATCGTTATACAAAAGATGCCCCGCCAAGATATGACCTGCTGAATTAGGATGCCATCCATCACCCATGTACATTTTGTAGGATTGTTTATGAGATACGATATAAGATCGCATCTGATCGAAGACATCGCAAACAACTACATTAGGACTATTAAAGCTTTTGGCAACACGAATTTCGTGTCGTACATAACGTGGTTCTTGCAATTTGAATTGGGTGTACGTTGCTTTTGTCACTGGGGGCGTTACCATGAGAACGACAGCGTGAATCGATAACGCTTCCGCAATTTCCTGATGAATATGAAAATCAAAAGTCGACATCGGCGTTTTGGGCAAGGCATCATTTAGCAAACCCCACGAAATGACGACGACTTTTGGAGCAAAAGAATGTAGCCATCCAAGGTAGTGATTCTTATAGAGCGTAGCCAGTTGTAGCCCGTTTGCACCTACAATGGTACGATCTATGTAATGATATGATGTTTTTGAGCGCAAAGATAATTCCTGAAAAGCCCGAGCCAGATACCCAGGACCCGTAGTATCCTTCCATCCATGAGCTACAGATCCTCCGATTGCCAGCACCGGCGTTTGTAGAGATTGACTTGTAGCAGCGGATCTTTGTGTGATGGAACCTGCATGCACCACGGTAAATATCACGATTAAAAAAACGGCGATACCAAATAAAACACTCCATCTTACTATCGGTGACATTCTCTTCTTACGCGATATGATTATGCACCTCCTGCGAACTCGTTAAGTCGGTGCAAAATGGTCTACGGACGCAGCATGCGCAACCGGGGAGCGACTGCACGCATACTGATCCGTAGGCCTTTGCATTTTTGCACCGCACATATAGTGTGCACCAACCGCTTTAAAACTGTCTTAAATTTTTCCGATCCACTCTTCCTTACGCATGAAACGCAATCGGTTTAGACCCAAATTGAGTTAACAAATCATGATAAAGAAGAAGCCCAGCCAATATATGACCTGCTGCATTGGGATGCCAACTGTTGCCGATATACTGATCGATATTCTGATGATGAACTTCCATATACTTCTTCATTTGATTGTATAGATCAATTTCGTAGACATTGTTGTTATGAAAACTTTGTGCGACTTGCAATTCAGCTGTGAGATACACCGCAAATTGTGTTTTGTACGTTGTCAGGGAAGCTTGGGTGACGGGAGGTGTCACCATGAGAACAACTGCGTGGTGCGCGAGTACATTGGCAATTTCATGATGAATATGCGCGCGAAAAGTTGATAAGGGCGTCTTCGGTAATGCGTCATTTAGCAGACCCCAGGATATAACAACTACATTTGGTCGCACTGTTCGTAACCAGCGCGTCATTTCCCCCTTATAAAGTGTCGTCATTTGCGACGAATTTGCACCAACAATGGTATGATCAACAATAACATAATGATTCGGGGTTGCTTTCGATAGGGACGTAAACCCCCTAACGATGTAACCACCAAACCAACCCTTTTTCCATGCTTTCCATCCAGTATCCATCCAGCCTCTTGTGACGGAACTTCCTATTGTCATCACTTGCTCCGTCGTATGTATCACAGGTGCAACTTTATGTGTACTCGACCAAGAATTGGCATCACGAACGGTTTTTACTGCCATCAACAACAGAATCAGACAACCTCCCACTAGGAATACAAGACCAAATTTTCTTCTTTTGCGAATCAAAAGGACACCTCCAATGAAAAAATGAAGTGGGCACTCATTGCGCCCACTTCATTATAGTCCATCTAGAGCATTTTCAGCGTACGTAATCGAAAATGTCGCATATCAAGTTCTTCAACAACGACATGCAAGCCCATGGCTTCCACGGAAGCGATCAGTGGCTGTGTTCGATGAGGCACATGGATATCAATAATCGTACCAATCGGAGCTTCTTCGATTGCTTTAATGATCTCTCCTCGTGGATGCATGCCCCTTTGAATTTGTTCACGCACATCAATGACAATGTGGTTACCATCTCTTTGCAGTTCAATCATGTTCGCAACTCCTTTTGCAAAAAGTGTATTTGATTCATGATTGACTTATCTTGACATGGGTTTGGCTTTACTGCAGTGATGCACCGCACACGTAAACGGTGATTTGGACGAACATCTCCATTATGACTATACTGTAGAAAGAGGTGAATGAAGTGCACAATCGTATAGCCGTAATCGGCGGCGGTATCACAGGACTTGCGGCAGCCTATAGTCTTTTGCAGATGCAAAAAACGGTTACTACCCAATTTCATATCACGCTTTGTGAACAAGACAACCATTTTGGTGGTAAGATCCGGACAGAGCGACATAACGGGGTGATCATGGAAACTGGTCCAGATTCCATGCTAGCGAGGAAAATTCAAGGTTTATCGATTTTGTCAGAACTTGGTCTCGACAAAGAACTCATTGGTACCAGTGGAACAGCACTTAAAACTTACATATTGCACAAGGGACGTTTGGAGCGCTTACCACCAGGAACCAACATGGGAATTCCGATGCAAATTGCTCCATTTGCCAGTACACGTCTGATTTCTATTCCTGGCAAAGTCCGTGCCTTAGGTGATCTTTTTATTTCTCGACGTACGCATCAAGGAGACGTGTCGTTAGGGCGTTTCTTACGACGGCGCTTTGGTGATGAACTTGTTGAAAACATTGCCGAACCTTTAATGGCTGGCATTTATGCCGGAAAGATTGACGATCTCAGTTTGCAGGCGACATTTGCACAGTTTGACGATCTTGAGAAAAAATACAGAAGTCTCATTCTAGGATCGATCGCACAACGTAAAACAATGCGTAAAAAGACACTTTCGTCATCCAAAAGTCCTGATTCACAAGCAGGCGCACCAAGTGCACGAAGCGCATTTGTGACACTTCCGCAAGGGCTATCGGATCTTGTAACACGCATTGTCGACGCGATTAAAGATCATGTCGATTTGCGCCTTAACACGGAAGTCACTGCGATCAGACAAAATGAAAATGGCACGTATACGATCGACAGCAAGCAGGCCGATCAGACTGTCCATGATACATATGATGCAATCCTGGTGGCTACGCCCACCTATCACGCTGCACCACTATTAGAAGATATCGTACCTGAAGCGATGCTTCTAAATGATATCGTCTATGGCTCTACGGCCACAGTCATGACAGCTTTTGCAAGAAATGACGTACCTGATCTTGATGCATCTGGATTTGTCGTGCCCCGTGCGGAAAAGCGAGCGATCACCGCCTGCACGTGGGTATCAAGTAAATGGCCACATAGTACTCCAAAAGACCAAATACTGGTGAGATGCTATGTCGGGCGATCGGGAGACGTCGATGCTTTGACGTTAGATGACAATGGAATTATTGAAGCGGTGCTAAACGAATTGCATACTATCATTGGTATAGATGCAAAGCCAACGTATGCAAAAGTGACACGCTGGGATCAGGCTATGCCACAGTATCGTGTAAATCATGAGCAAATCGTTAAACGCGTAGAAGAAGCTTTAGCAAGGACAGCACCTGCGATCCAAATCGCCGGAGCCGGGTATCATGGTCTAGGTGTGCCGGACTGCATGTTGCAAGCACAGGCGGCAGCCAAGCAAATTAGAGATTATCTAGTAACCAAATAGTACATTCGTGTCATGCGAAAATCCATTTAAATCCGTTATAATATTTTTGGTTACCCACCTTTACCTCGATGGGCAGTCCCACGGTACGTGAGCGACGTGAGACTGCTATTTTTTTAATTCGAGTACAATGGGCTCCTAGATCCTAATGTTTAGTAATATGCTCGAATCAAGTTCAACTCGGTGTCAGTTTGCAGCACATATGATGATACGGTGGACGGAATTAACACAGTGTCACCAAAAGCCAGTGTCAATGCGTCTTTTGTACCATCAGACAAGTGATAAACCAGTATTCCATGACCAAACGCCACAGTTACGATATCGGGATTCCCCTTTTTGCCCTGAGTCAACGTGTATTCTGTTGAAGTTAAATTTACGACGTCCATCGTAAAATACGGGCATGATACAAGTTGCCGATGATCTATCCCATCACCATCAAATAGGGAATGAGCATAACTTGGTTCATTAGCTAGGTCATCGCCATATTGCATAACTTCTCCCGCTTTTTGCACATGCAACTCACGTGGCTTTCCGGATTGATCGACGCGATCCCAATCGTAAACACGATACGTCACGTCGGATGTCTGCTGTACCTCGATCACCTGAGTCCCTGCAAGAAGAGCATGAAGCATGCGTGCAGGCACAAAAACCAAATCTCTTTCCTGCACAGGCTGGTACGATAAAAACGATTTCACAGATCCATGTGCTACCGCATCCAGGTATTGTGATTGATTTGCAAAAGTATGTCCATAGATCACTTGGCCATTTTGTTTGGTCTTGAGAACATACCAAGCTTCTGTCTTTCCATAATCTCCTTCATGTGCTAAAGCATACTGATCATCTGGGTGGATTTGTACTGACAGGTCACTATTAGCCTCCAAAAATTTGATCATCAAGGGAAACCGTTGTTGTGGAGATTGACCCAAATAAGCTGGATAGTTCTCTGTTAATTCTACTAAGGATGTGCCTTGTAGCGGACCATTGCTAACAACACTCGTACCATTGGGATGCCCGGAAAGGACCCAATACTCCCCAATCGGTTGATCGAAATTATCACCAAATTTTTCAACAAGCTCATGACCGCCCCACAGCCTTTCCATGGCGATGGGATGGAACTTTACTGGATATTCCACCATATCGTTTTAAACCTCACTTCCTTAATATACCTTAACCTATCATACAAAAAGCAGACACAGATAGTAAAGGTCCTGTGTCTGCTAACTATTCCTCTAATCCCATAGCTCTATAATCTGTGAAATCCACTACACCATCGACTGGTACACGCACTTTTCTTTCGTACCGCAATAAGGCGTATTCCATATCATCACCAAATACACCATCTAGCGGGCCGTGGTAAAATTTAGCATAGTACAGTCTGCCCTGCACAAGTTGCACATCAGACCCACGACTTCCTTTAGATAATTCACGTGGCGAAAGAAAAGGACCCCCTAAAGGATTCCCATCAATCACAACACGTGTGCCTAACGGTATGTGGGGGTAAATACGTTCAACATTCTCATTTTTTGTTCGAATACATCCTGCACTAACACTTTGGCCAACAAGATGTGGTTTATTGGTCCCATGGATTCCATAAATACCCCATGGAACATTAAGCCCTAACCACCGTGTGCCAAAACCCCCTCCCCAATCTTTATACTTTGTAATCACGCGCCAATTACCGATCGGAGTTGGCGTGGTGGGTTTGCCTGCAGCAATCGGAATAACAATTTCTGGGTGACCATTACGAAAAACGGTTAACTTTCTTGTAAATAGATCTATCCATACGACAACAGGTACTTGTTTCGATCGTAATGAGGATTGTGCCATGGTCGGCACAACCACACTTTGAGACAACAGAGTCGCAACCAAGAGTAGTACTGCCTTTTTCACCCCAAGCGCCACACCGCATCCTTTATTTTTTTCTTAGTGTGTCGCAGGACTCACATTCCATTCACTTGTCTGGATTTTAGAGCCTCTGTCAAAACAGGGACTACCTCAAATAAATCCCCGACAATTCCATAGTCGGCCACTTTAAAAATGGGTGCTTCAGGGTCTTTATTAATTGCCACAATGACTTTAGCATTCGACATACCCGCCAAGTGCTGAATGGCCCCAGAAATACCGCACGCGATATAGAGGTCCGGCGTCACCACTTTGCCAGTCTGCCCGATCTGCAAGGCATAATCGCAATAACCTGCATCACACGCAGCGCGCGATGCCCCCACCGCTGCGCCAAGCTGCTGCGCTAGTTCGTACAGTGGAGCAAACCCTTTTTCACTTTGCACACCCCGACCACCTGACACAATAATCTTGGCCTCAGTCAAATCAACTTTGCCCACCGCTTTTTGAACTACGTCCTTGACGATCGTTGGCAGACTAGCAGTTACCTTGATTTCCATGGTCACGATACTCTTCGACGGTTTCTTTGAAACAAGTACAGCTTCAAGATTATTTGGACGTACAGTGATAAACACCGGATTGCTTTGCATACGGATTTTGGCAAATGCTTTTCCCGCATAAATGGGACGTGTTGCATAGATAGCATCATTTTCCCTTGATAAGGCAATCACATCCGATGCTAACGCTGCATCAAACTTAGCTGCGAGTCGCGGTGCGAGATCGCGATACAACGCTGAATGAGCCATAAAAACAACGTCTGCCTGCAGACGCTTGAGAGCTTCTTCAATAGTAGTTGCATAGACCTGTGGTTGGTACACCTGCAGAGATGGGTCATCAATCGTCCACAATTCGTGTACACCGTACTGTAGCAATTGCGAAGCAGACTCCGTTATATGGTGGCCCAAAACAAGCGCCGTCACCTTAGCGCCTTGAGCAATTTCTAATGCTTTCGTCACCATTTCAAATGACACATGGCGCAAAATTGCTTCACGTACATCGGCTACGACCACAATATTTTCCACAGTCAATCTCCCCCGTCCCCGTACTAAAACGCTTACAAGATCTTACTGATATCATGCAATCCATGGAGCAAAGCAGCTACCTTCTCAGAGACCTCACCTTGCAGTATCGTCCCTTGCGTTTTTGCTTTTGGCAATGACACGTCTACCGTTAACGATCGTTTCGTTATCTTTTCCGGATCAAGGAAAAGATCATCAATGGTCAGCATGGCGATTGGTTTTTTTGCCGCTTTGCGAATGCCAAGCAAAGAAGGATAACGTGGTTCATTGAGACCCTGTTGTGCTGTGATCAACAACGGTAGATCACCCTCAACGATTTGTATGATACCTTGCAGGTCCTGCTGAGCGGTAACATGACGGTCGTGCACTGATAACTGTACGACACTGCCAATATGACCGATCGACAACAGTTCTGCCAGACGGATGGCGACTTGCGATGACCCGTCATCAACCGATTGATTTCCTGCCAGTACCAGATCATAGGGTTTATCCTTAATTACGGCATACAAAATTTGTGATACCATAAAACTATCACATCCCTGCTCTGGCTCCTCGATGATAATGCCCTCATCCGCACCCATAGCAAGCGCAGTCAATACCGCATCACGCACCCGTTCTTTACCCACCGTAATAACGGTTACCGTCCCACCAACCTCATCACGCCAACGAATTGCTTCTTCGATTGCATACTCATCATAGGGATTGACAATAAACGTCACATCCTCTTCGCTAATCACGCCGTTATCCAATATAATTTTTGCTTCGGTATCAAAAGTCTGTTTCATGCAGACAAGAATGTTCATGGCACTTTCCCCCTCATTGATTGTTGCACCCAATTCCATGGAGCAACATGTTATAAACCGGTTCGATCAAACTTATTAGATCATATTTCGCTCCTGTGAAGATCCATGCATTCACGGTCTCGTCAATCGTCCCAAAAATCATGCGGCGGGCAATGCGTGTATCGATCGGCGAATAAAAATCCCCAGTTTGCTGACCCATCGTCAAAATTCGATCGAGCATGCGGTGATAAGGAGTCATCATGTCACTGACCTTAGCTCGCAACGAAGGATCAGCCTGCCTAATATGAACTTGAAGAACCAACGCCAGATCTGGATTATGACCAAGCGTCGAGAAATGCACTTCGATCAATTTGTGTAACGCGATCAATGGTTCAGGATGTTCGCCTTCCAGCCACGTTGATAACGTGACAATCTGGTCAATCGTCTCTCGCAAGATAGAAATTAGAATGTCTTCCTTATTCTTAAAATAGAGATACACTGTGCCGTCAGCCACGCCTGCCGCGCGTGCGATTCTTGCAACTTGCGCACCATGATATCCGGTCTTCGCCATCACATTAACGGCAGCATCGAGTATCCCTTTGTACTTTGCAGCATCCTTTTTCTGAGCGATAACATTCATCTCCAATATAAGCGAATGACTGTTCATTCATTAATAGGATAGAGTATGACGGTTGAACCGTCAAGCATCCGTGTTAACCTTATTAACCTTCAACTGCTCATGAAAGTGTCCATGTCCAGGCGTCATCTGGCCCATACAAGCTAGACAAGACAACATGATGTAACCGATGACTCTTCGCTACAAGCAACTCAGGATCATAAAGGAATTCGACAGGAACGTTTTTGTTGATCACATCTTGCCATTGTTTTAAAAGGGTCGTCCGATACGCAACATTTTGGGCTGCAACAGTTTGTTGTTCAGCGATCAGCAAAGCGTTCGTAGCAACTCCGCTCTGATTCGAGTCATTCCATTGCATGGTGGCAAGATTGAGTGGTGACGTGGGAAGCCACAATGTCGATGGTCTTGGATCGGCGCCAAGTTGCCATCCCATCACGTAAGCCTCAATTATGCCAGGATTTCGTTCCTGCATAGCCTGCACCATCTGCCCAATAGTTAATGGGCCGTGCAACGTGGCATTGATAGCAACATTTTGCAAATCATGGACAATTGCTGAAGCAACTGCCTGACTGGTCGCATCACCTTGCATATAATTAAGAATCACGTGCAACGACACGCCACTTGGTGTAGTAATCCAGGAACTTCCGCCGATATAAAATCCCGATTTTTGCAATAAATTACGAGCGGTTTGCGGATTATATCCATAGGTACTGGTCAATGACTGATCAAAATACTTGCTAAAAGACGGAACGGGTCCATTTGCAAGGACACCATACCCAGATAAAATATCTTGGATGATTTTTTGTCGATCAATACTGTAGAGAATCGCTTGACGAAACGCCGTATCATTTGCGCCGGGCAATTGGTCATTAAAACCCATAAATACAACCTGATCTTTTGCGGTCCTATCAATTTTGGCGAAAGAGGACAATTGCTGCACTTGTGAAGTCGTTACGCCGCTGTATAGATCGATACTTCCTGCTTGAAATAGCCCAGGTAGAGCGGAGGATGATATGGAAGTGTACTGGATAAGTCCAATATGTGGTGAACCCAATACAAAATGGGAATTGGCACCAAAGACAAGAGCTCCAGCGACCCTATTTTGCAGCAGATAGGGTCCATCACCAACGCTAGGATTTTTAAAAAAAGCTGTAGAAGAAAACTCAGAAAAAGGTGTACCAACCAGAATATGGGCAGGCAATGGGACTATGCCTTGAATGTCTTGCGTAAGTATCGAAGGATTCGTTTTCCTTAACGCCAGGGAAAACTCATGATCATTGATCACATGAAAACCTGAAACATCCTTTGCTCGTCCAAGCATGACTGTTTGTGCACCAACGATAGCAGAAACCCGGTATCCTTCATCACCATTAAGAACATTATTGTAATAGGGCGACGCTAGGTAATTGATCGCGAGTTGTACGTCAGCGGATGTCACTGGTTGACCATCTGACCAAACGGCATTTTTTGCAATGTCCATAAATAGCGTCTTGCCATTTGCGGAATACCACCAACGCGAAACAATTTCTGGCGACACGTCTAACTTGGAAGTCAAATGCAACAGTGGAGCGAATTGTAGGTGGGTAATCGTATGCCAAATCGATGACGGTGACCGATAAGGTAGCAACGGACCGGTTAAAGAACCGTTTACACCAATGCGCACAGTATTGGCTGTATTTGCATAAGTCATGTTCCACGAACCTAAAAAAGCTGCGATGGTAAGTAAAACTGATCCTGTCCACGCACCTAGGACCCGCCCATATCCTCGAAAACAACGCACTCTCAAGATCTAGTCTCTCCCAACTTTATTGAAGGTTTATCTATAAGTCTATCACAACATCATTTTTATAGCGGTGAACAATCGATCCTCAATCTGTGTACGCAAGTATCCTGACCGCAGTTCTGGTCTCATGGATGCCGCAAATCCCGCTGCCCTTACCTCGCGTTCAATCTCTTCACAGCGTTGCGGCAACGAAGTGTAAAAAGCAGCTCGTCCGTTTCCTTGCGCTGTAGCAATGGCCTCCATGACGGTACAATACCTCTTCATGCCGAAAATCGAACGCTTCATGTGAGACAATACAGTTTCGATATGCTTTGCAAATTCCCTGGTACCATAATCAAAATAAGCCTGATCACTTGACACAAACTCTAGCGCTTGTTGCCATAACTTCGGAAATTTCAATCGCAAATAGAGACTTCGTTTGTCAAGTAGGGGTAGCGCGTATGCAATTGCGGCAAAGCGCATAAAGGATTCTGAAGAATTCTGTACCATCCATGTAACAGCTCGTTGAATTTCCTGCCACTGTTCATAGTCATCACTAAGTTGTACAATCTCGGGAAAGTGCTCGGATAAAACGCCAGCGTGGTTTAACATCGTAAAAAACCGTATGGGGTCACTCGTCAACATCGCTCTATGACATTCTTCAAACACGCGTTCAACAGATAAGTGAGCCAAATCTCTTCGCATTGACCGCATCATGCAGAACGTCTCTTTATCGATTGTAAATGCAAGTTCGCAACAAAAACGAGCGGCTCGATACACGCGCAAGGGATCTTCCCGAAAAGCAGGTGAAACAGCACGTAATTTCTTTTGCACAGCATCCACCTTACCATGAAAAGGATCGAAAAGCTGTCCTGTCACTACATCGATGGCCATCGCATTCACCGTAAAGTCGCGTCGCTTCAAATCCTCAAAAAGGGTCACGGATCCATCACTAATCACCGAAAATGCCGTATGACCTACCCCTTGCCTATGCTCTCGTCGCGCCATTGCAACATCAACAAATGCCCCGTCAATGCACATCCGATAAACGGAAAATGCCTTTCCTATAGCCACAATTTGTGCAAACATGGCTTCAAACGCTTCCGTAGTTAGACCTGTCACCACATAATCTCTATCATGACTCAATTTACCAAGGAACAAGTCCCGCACATAACCTCCGACTACATATAAACGTCCACCAGCGGCAGCAATATAAGAAGCGAACTCCTCTTCTGAGAGACAATCCGTCACATCTTCCCCCTTATCACGCACATTACCTTCACCTTCCACAAAAAGGAGACGGCACTATGCCATCTCCGCAGTAAACCCGAACATAACTTTACCTACAACTTAGTTTACGATCGTGATTGAGGATCAAATGCATCTCGCAAACCATCACCGATAAAGTTAACCGATAAAATAGTCAGTACAATCATTATTACCGGAGGCATCCATGCATAAGGCTTGGTAGCAAGTGATACATAGTCCGAATACGTATTGAGAATACCTCCCCACGACGGCGTACTCGGAGGAACGCCAAGACCCAAGAACGACAAGGCAGCATCCAATCCTACATACGAGGCAACCGATAAACTGACTAAAACAATTAACATACTTAAGCTATTTGGCAACATGTGCCTAAAAATAATGCGAATACGAGATGCACCTATTGTTTGCGCACCAACGACATAATCCTGCTCACGCAGTTGCAAAAAAACACCACGCATCATACGAGCAGGTGCTGGCCAAGAAGTCAGGCCAACGACCATGATCAATACCCATTCACTCGATGTGTTAAAAATGGCTTCGAGTGCCAATACCAAACTAATAAATGGGAAATTTAACATAACGTCTACAAAACGCATGAGTAAATTGTCAATCCATCCACCAAAATATCCTGCAACACCGCCATAGACAGTCCCAAGCACCATGGTCATAAGCGCTGCCGCAAAGGCAACGGTCAAATCTACCCGACCGCCATACAACACCCGTGCGAGATTATCATAGCCAGTCCCGTCGGTGCCAAGCAAATGAGCAGCCGTAGGCCCAGAATCTGTATTGAAAATGTCAGGAGTACTCGGAGACCAATGCGTAAACCACGGCGCAAATACAGTGACAATGATAATCATGAACAAAATGACAGTCCCTGTCATCGCCAGAGGATTGCGCATAAACCGCTCCATGGCAAGACGAAAAGGAGACTTCCCTTTTGCCGGTCGACGCTGTACTGTAGCAAGACGTTTATTGGATATATCTGTTGACAAGTTGATCACACCTCCTTAACCCAAACGTATCCGAGGATCTGCCGCTGCAAGCAGGATGTCAGCAATAAGGTTGCCTATCAGAACCATCACTGCAAACAACAACGTTGTTCCTAAAATCAGCGGATAGTCTCGGCTAATAGTGGCACTAATGGATAATTGTCCCATGCCGGGCCACGTGAAGATGTTCTCGATGATTACCGCTCCACTAAATAAGTTACCAATATCAAAACCAAACTGCGTAATCACAGGGATAATGCCATTGCGAAGAACGTGTCGAAACAAGATCCGTCGTGACCGTAACCCTTTCGCGCGTGCGGTGCGAACAAAATCTGCAACGATCACCTGCAGTGTGTTACCGCGCGTCAAACGTGTGTAGGAGGCAAGTTGCGGCAAAGCCAACGCTAAGGCAGGCAATATCAAATGTTGAAAACGATCGCCGAAGTCACCCGACCAAGAAACAGCCGGTGTTACGGTTCCACTTTGAGGAAGCCAAGGTAAACTGAAAGAAAAGAAGAACAACAATAACAGTGCAAAAACGAAACTTGGAATAGAATACAAAAATACAGCTATAAAAGAACTGACAACATCAAAAGAACCATTCACTTTATTAGCCTGATACAGACCAATGGGAATAGAAATGATCAGAATAATAACTTCCGCAGAAATGGCTAGCAACAAAGTGTTAGGAAGATACGTTGCAATTAATTGCGACACCGGCGCTTGCATTGACCATGAATTGCCGAGGTTACCTTGCAAAATATTACCGAGCCAGTGAATATACTGAACAGGAAGCGACTGGTTAAGCCCGTTTTGTGCTAGGAGATGCTTGTATAACGCATCAGCATTTTTAATTTTTGGGTTAAAAACAAGACTTTCAAACGCATTTCCAGGCATCGCGTGCATCATTAAAAATACGATGACCGTAATAACAAAAAGCGTAGGAATCAGGCCAAGTAAACGGCGAATAATGTAGGTGGCCACGCCGTCACACTCCTTTAAAACTCAAAGTATGGAGGGCAGCCCTAGGGCCAGCCCTCCGAACAACTTACTTAGTCAGATACCAACGATTCGGGAAGCCAACATAGCCATAGGCGTACGGAGAGAAGACAACGCCTTTGAGCTTCGTGTTATATGCTACTAGACGTGCATCGTTAGTCAGGAAGTTTTCTGGCATTTGCTGACTCAACAATGTTTGCCAACGATTTAGGATATTTTGGCGATAACTAATATCAAACGCAGCTGCAGTATGTTGCAGGTGAATTAATTGATCATTCAACTTCACCGCTGGATCCTTCGTGTTAGTCCAGTCAATGGACGCGGAGTTCAGGTTATCGCTGGCACGCCACAAACCACGGGGATCTGGATCGTTACTAAGACTCCATGCGAGTAGGAAGCCCTGAATAGGTTGCTTACCATTCGCGTCGTTGCTCAAATCATTGATGATGGTGTTAAAGTCAAGCGGCGGATTAATCTTTACATTAATATGCACTGCTTGCAAGAACTGTTGGATGAACGTTGCCATAGTCGTTAGGTTGGCATCACCAGACGCGTAGGTGATCGTTGGCGTAAAGGGTTTACCATCCGGCGTGGTGCGCCAGCCATTCTTGATTCTAAAGCCCGCCGCATTCAAAAGTGCATTGGCTTTGGCGGGACTATACGCATATGCCCCATTCAAGGCTTTGTTATACCAGTGATTGATAGGTGGTAACGGACCGTTTTCTGGTGCCCCAAATCCTTTATCAATAGCTGCAACAATCGCATTGCGATCGATCGCATATTCAACAGCTTGGCGAAACTTAAGATTACTAAATTCCTTACCATAGACGGAGTTATTTAAACGCCAGCCGAGATACCTAAAGCCATTGTTAGGAACCACGCCGACACCAAGACCCGGCATTTTTTTCACACTGGCATAATCTTTCGCATGAATTTGAGCGACTTGAACTTGACCGGACGCCAAGCCTCCATCAACTGTGTCAGGTGAAATGACTTTGAAGATGTTGTACTCAATATGCGGTTTGCCAAACAGATAGTAGGGGTTTGCTTTCATGGTGACGGACTGGCCTTCATTGACGCTGGTCATAATGAAAGGACCGCTTCCGATCGGAAACACTTTATTGAACACAGAACTCTTCCAATCTTTCATCGGAACCTTACCAAGTACTGATACAGGCAACGGTTGAATACTCGACCACATGGAAGGCAGAACTGCCGCATCAGGAGAAGCCATGCTCATAGAGAACTCACTCGGTGAAATCACCTTAAAGCCCGCTGGTGTTTGCCCATCAGGCAATGGATTGCTGGCACCCACGATGTTTTGCACCAAGTACTCATAGGACCCTTGATCGGTGTTCACATAGGTTTTCGACGTCAACCAGTCCACACCAAGCTTGACATCAGCCGAGGTGACGGGTTTGCCATTGGACCATTTTGCTTTTGGATTAATGTGGAAGAAAATCGTTTTACGATCATTCGAATACCACCATTTATTAACAAGGTCACCAATCAGATTGTCCTTTTGATCAAACTGCAACAGAGAATCGAACTGATAGCTGTCGATCCAAGCTGTATAATAAGATGAATCCAAAAGCGGAATCATATTAGCGCCAAATTTGGTGGGAATCGCTTGAACGATCGTCCCTCCATTTGGAATGGCCGCATGGCGAGGTGCTGCAGCACTGCTTCCACCAATGCCACTGCTGCAACCTGCAAGAAGTGCCGACAAAGACAAGACTGCCGCTGCCGACATCATGACTGTGCGTTTTTGCATCAAAATCTACCCCCTATGTGTGTTGTCTGGCCGGAACAACGTCCGATTGCTTCTTTGCTCAGGAGTACAAGTGGCATGCCACAAAATGTCCTGGCGCATATTCTCGCAACTCTGGCCGTTGTACTCGACATATGTCCATCACCTTTGGGCAACGCGTGTGAAAAGCGCAACCCGTTGGCGGCTTAGCTGGACTTGGCACATCTCCCGTGAGTACGATGCGTTCCCTTACTAGGTGCCGTTTTGGCTCCGGCGCCGCTGATAACAACGCTTCTGTATAAGGATGCAATGGGTTTGCATAAAGATTGGCCTTATCCGCCACTTCTGCCATACGTCCCAAATACATTACCCCTACACGGTCGCTGATATGTTTCACGACGGCAAGGTTATGCGAAATAAACACGTAAGAGAGTCCAAACTCCTTTCGGAGGTCCGCTAACAAGTTGAGCACCTGCGCTTGAATCGAAACATCAAGTGCAGATACGGCCTCATCGGCCACGATCAATTTAGGCTTCAAAGCAAGCGCACGCGCGATAGCAATACGTTGCCTCTGCCCACCGGAAAATTCATGTGGATAACGAAGCCTGGCATCCGGGTTAAGTCCTACAATCTCCAGAAGGTGGGATACTTCATCACGAATTTCTGCACGCGATCCCTTGTGATTGACAATCATCGGTTCCGCAACTAATGTACCCACATTCATACGGGGATTTAATGAAGAGTAGGGATCTTGAAATACCATTTGAAAGTTTTGTCGAATGCGCCGTAATTGAGAACCACGAACCTTCGTTATATCAGCACCATCAAACCAGATCTCTCCGGATGTCGTATCCAAGATACGCATAATCAAGCGACCCGTCGTCGACTTTCCACAACCCGATTCGCCAACAAGGCCAAGCGTCTCACCGCGTTTCAAGACAAACGAGATATCATCAACAGCTTTGACATCGCCCACTTTGTGACGCAAGACACCGCCGTGAATCGGAAAGTATTTTTTTACATTGCGCAACTCAAGTAACGTTTCGTGTCGAGGGGCGGTAGTCGAAGTCAACTTATCTTCAACCACACTCATAGCCATTCCGCCTTTCTCATTTATTTTGCCAAGTGACACCGGACAAAGTGATTAGGTCGCAGTTCTCGTAATTCTGGCATCATTTCACGACAAACGTCCTCAGTCAACGGACATCGATCAGCGAAACGACAACCTGGTGGAAAATTAGCGGCGCTCGGTACCGTACCAGGAATCGAAGCCAATCGTTCTTTTTCTTCTTTAATAATAGGAATAGATTCCATTAACCTGAAATATTCATAGCGATGTAAAGAGGACACCAAAATTGGATGATACAGGAATGTATGAGTTTGGAATGGCTGGGCTTCCGAACCTTTTGTACTGTGAGGCGGCTGTGGGGTC
>JAKACU010000006.1 GCA_021821185.1 Bacillota bacterium | reverse complement strand
TCTTGAAATAAGTCGATATAGTTTTGCAGACCGATAAATTGGAAGGGACCAAATCCATTCCAATTGGTAAGACTATAAAAAATTCCTTGAAGAGCTGGATACGTATGAAAGAAAAAAAACAGGCAAATAGCAGGAATTGTTATGAGTAAATACCCATACGTTTGACGAAACCACTTCATAGGGAACACACCACCTTGAAAAAATTCTCAAGAAGGGGGGACCCCTTCTTGAGCGAGTCACTCATGAGCGGCAGATTGTTGATATAAGCTTTGTAGTTGTTGAAGAATGGACGTTGGACTTTGTTTTTTATTTAATGCACCTTGCAATACGGATTCGTATTGATCGCTGGCTGCCATTGCTGGTGGATAGTAATGGTCGGGGAAGTCAACAACGCGCCCTTGATCGATATAGGATTGTAATGGAAAGATCGTTTTATCGGATGGCTTTACTCCCTTAACTGTAGAGAACAGTCCAGCGATATTGGCATACTCTGCGGCATTTTTCTTTTGCAACAGGAAATTGACGAACTTCATGGCGGCAGCTTCCTTAGCAGAATTACCCGAGTTGGAAATAGCGAGCAATGAGTCTACACCAGACACCATTTTTGTTTTTGCAGGATGATTCGTTGCTGGAAAGACAAACGATCCAATCTTAATCTTTGGATTGGCTTGTCGAACAACAGGTAAAACCCAAATGCCCTGCACATAAAAGACGGATTTGTTTTGAGCAAAACCGGTGTTAGCATCGTTGTAGTTGACGCCAAATTGGTTGGATTGCCCGAACGAAGAAAACTGAATGATGCGTTGAGCTGCTTTGATGTTGGCCTTCATGAAAGATGTTGATCCAGCTTTAAGCTGATGAAAGAAGTTTGAGCCTTCCTCATTGGCTGCAAGTGGGTTCCATGGAACAGCTAGTGTCCAAGAATCTTTGAAGCCATTGTAAAAGGGAGTTCCACCTTCTGCCTTGATTTTCCTGGCTTCTGCCATGAATGCATTCCATGTTTTGGGTATTGTCAAATGATATTTTTTAAAGAGTGTGACGTTGTAGAGCACTGGAACGGCATTTACTGTGTAGGGAATGGCATAGGGAGTAGGTTTTCCAACTTCACTTTCCAACATTTTTGTATAGGCAGCGGATACATGACTGAGTTCTGGGGTTCCTGAAAGGCTCTTGAAAATCCCGTTTCTTGCCATGAGGATGTATGTGGCATCGGCACCCATAGCAACGATGTCCGGAACTTGACCTTTAGCAACGTCGGCTTGTAAAGTGGTATCCACATTTGGCGGATTAATCTGTTTGATAGAAATACTTGGATTTTGTTTTTCGAATTCCAAAATCAGTTTGTTCCATTCGTTTACTACTTCCGGCTTGTTTTGTAAAAATTGTAAGGATACAGATGGAGTTTGTGCGAAAGAGTTTGTTGCTAAGAGCGGTGTTATCATGGATAAAGTTACGATGCCCGTTGCGGCATATTGCCATTTTTTCATTGTTACTTCCTCCCCTTGTGATATGTATGAAGTAGCTTTTTGAAATCGCTAACACAAGGTAAAACTATCATAGTATTCAATATAGATCTATCAAGATTTTGCTACAATAATGACACGATTTTGCTATGTTAGGATTGTTTTATTTCGGCGAAATTGAGACGGGGTTAGCATCTTGTGATTTCTGAATACTTTGATAAAATAGCTTACATTTTGAAATCCAACATCAAAGGCAATATCGATAATCGATAAATTTGTATTTTGTAGGAGTTTTACGGCTTGGTTAATTCGGTACTCGTTAATGTATTCTATCGGAGTTCGACCAACCAACTTGTGAAAATACCGACAAAAGTGTGCATCGCTCATGGAAACCAACGAGGAAAGATCGGAAAGCCGCATCCCATGTTTGTAGTTTTCTTCTATATAAGATAAAACAGTTTTGATTCTGTTTAATCGGTTATCTCCACTTGGGACGGGATTGTGAAGAAGTTGATTATTACTAGTTAGGTAGAAAAGAATGAAGTACAGATGTCCTTTTATAGCTGTCTCCATAAATGGAGGATGTTGATCGTACAAATCAATGATTGACGAAAGATGATAGGATAAGGCATTGTGCCATGGCTCTTCTTTGGGCAGGAAAAATGGGAAGTTGCAAGTACCATCAAGCAGCGGTTGAAGAGTGTTTTGTTGAATTGCGTCACTAATACAACTGCTTAAAAAATGCATCGTAAATACGATGGCATAGAACTGACTTATGACATTGCCAGGGGGGATAAAGCGATGTATTTCTTGGCTATTAATAAAGGCAAACTGTCCAGTGTGAAGTTGAACATTGGAAGAGCTAGCTTGTACCAACACTGAACCTGATTTGATGATGACGAATTCTACTTCCTCGTGCCAATGGAAATTAACCGTTTCTTGGTTTGGGCCGGGGGTCAGATCCACGCAGTATACAGATAACGGGAATAATACATTTCCATGACGTCTGTCTTCTAGAAATTCAAAACCTTCTATATCCCTCTTTTCCATAATACATGCCACCTCAGGTCGATACTAGTGAGCCAAACGTCTATCCTCACTAGTAAAGTAACACAAGCATGATTATCGTAGTGTATTTTTTTTTCGCTCATTTTTTTGTTTCACCCCCCAAAAAGAGCGAAAGTAAGTCGAACTCTAGGAATATAAGGCATGAGATGTGCCAAACACATAGGGTTGAGGGGGATTCATCAAATGCGTAAGGTTCGCGTACAAAATTTAACGGCTGTAGTAGCAAGTGCACTTTTGCTTTCTATGAGTGTTGCACCGGGAATGGCTTTTGCGGCATCACATAGTGCAAAAGAGGCGCCATTTCATCAGGCCATGCCAAAAGATCACGGTCGAGGTAACTTTGGTGACTCGGGTGAGCACGGTAAGGGCCATATCAAAGGACATGATAAAGGATCCATCATGTCGATTCTCGGGATCTTGTCCATAAAAGCTGCGAGTGACTTTGAAAAGCAATTGAGTACAGCCGTCGCGAAATACAATCCACAGATTGTTAGCGAAGAAGCTAAAGTTGCGACGGATTTGACTGTAACAACCAATGCACTTGCTGCGAAAGTCTCTACATCGACAACGGCAACGTCGACGATCACAGCTGCAGAGCTGGCTCTCGAGCAACAAATTACAAGCCTTGTTGCTCAGATGCAAGCTGCAACCAATCAGGATACCTTAGGTACGCTAACGAAACAGTTGCAAGAATTAACCGATCAATTGCAACATGGTGTTCGTACTGTAAAGAATCAAGAAGATGACCGGGAAACATATCAAGATGGCAAGTCTCTCGTTGCGGTTAAAAATGAGATCACGCGTGTTGAACATAACTACAGCAAATTATATGGTACGGTCAATAAGTTCTTGACTGACTACGCGAACGGTACCATCAAGAAGAATCAGCTTCATCCGCTACTGGGCCTAACACTTCGTTATGAAATAACTAGCCGTGTAACTTTAAGCGACTTACTGCGTATCGATGCGTGGCTTTTGGCACAGGCCAAAGCCGCTGGCGGTAGCACGGGCACGACAACGGGTGGTACGACAACATCAACTGTAGACCCCGCTAAGTCCTTGGTACAATTGTCTGCCGCTGCTGTCACGGCGGGGCAAGCCTTGACGGTGACGGGCAGTGTGTATAGCAGTACGGATAATGCACTTGCCAATACGCCCGTTGTGGTCACGTTTGATGGACAAAGTAGCACAGTTACGACCAACGCGAATGGTTCCTATACTGCAACGATTACACCGACTGTTGCGATGACGCAAGCCCCGGTGGTTGTCACAGCAGGGGGCACTGTGATTAGCACAACGTCGAATGTTGTGAGTGTTACGCCTTCAGCCGCCGTTATGCTGAAAAGCTCAATCACAACGGCACAAAGTAGTGTGGCATCCGCGCAATCGACCATTGTCTACACAGTGACCGATACCTACGGCAATCCAGTTCCAGGCGTTACAGTAGATTTCAATCTACAGCATGCCGTCGGTTCAACTACAGAAGCAACGCCTGAAGCCACTGAGTTGCCTGGCACATTGTCTGCCACAAGTGGTGTTACTAATCCATCGGGTCAAGTATCTGTCACGTATACAGCAAGTGCTACAGCTGATGGAGATCAAGATTTCACTGATAGCATCGTGGCTTGGGCACCCAATGCAGTCAATGCTGCTGCATTAACCAATACCCAAGCAGCATTTACCTACTAAGTTGCACTGAGACAAAAGGATCTTGCGGAATTGTCGCAAGATCCTTTTGCATTTGATTCACAAACCTTTCTTTTTACGGAATGTAACAAACCCTAGTTACTGATCTACTTGGACAAGGAGGATATCACCCTTTAAATACTTTGAAGCGGTCCTCGATGGGTTTGAACTCTTTGTCGCCAGGTGTCGCAATCGGTGTGCCAAATGGCATCTGCGCAATCAATTGCCACGTTTCAGGCAACTTCCACGTTTGTTTCACAACGTCATCGATGAGCGGGTTATAGTGCTGTAGACTTGCGCCAATGCCTTCCTCGGCTAAAGCGGTCCAGATAACCATTTGATGCATGGCGTTGGTATGCTGCGCCCACACAGGGAAGCGATCTTGATAAAGCGCAAAGTCATTTTGCAACTGACGGACAATGGTCTCGTCTTCAAAGAACAAGATCGTGCCATGCCCCGCTTTAAAACTATCCATCTTTTGTTGTGTCGACGCAAATTGATCCGCAGGTACGATGGTTTTTAAGATATCGGTCGCATGATTCCAAAGTTTCTCGTGCTCGTTGCCAACAAGAAGGACAATCCGCGTCGATTGCGAGTTGAACGCAGACGGGGTGAACTTGACGGCTTCCCGGATAATCTCTTCGATACGTTCGTCGGAGATTGGGGATAGTTTGCTGATCCCGTATACGGACCGACGTGTTTTTACTGCGGTAAGAAAATCAGAAATAGCTGTAGCCATAGGCCATCGCCTCCAAGATAAATTTAGTTACATTAAGTATTATACTAATTTTTTTATATTAGTCAAACGAAAGGAAGGGCCTCGCGCAGTATGCTGACGCGAAGCCATTGTCTAAAAGCATCTGACTATACACAGTGTCTCACCGTGTATCATAACTATGCTGTAAATTATTGGTATTGAATTCCTGACAGGGAGTGTGTGGCATCCAACAATTTAGCTGGTGGATTAAACCATTGCGGTTGCAACAAATACAGATCAGTTGGTTCGGGTTCGGCGTTTGGCGACACGGTCGTCAGATATTCTCGCGACCATGTAGGATCAAAGTACACCCATGTGCCACCGATCCATGCCCGGTTCCAGGCGTGTCCAGTATTGCCATTATCAGCGACGCTCGATGATGTGTCTTGCGCATAGCCTACGACCATCTGTGTCGGGATACCGAGGGCGCGTAAAAATGCATCACTGACATTGGCATAATCGACACATATTCCACGTTTTGTAGCCAACGTTTCTTCACTGGTGCTCCAGCCGTAACCGTTGTTGCGCAGCAATGCTCCATTGTATCCGATGTGTAGAGCTTCCCAGTCGTACACCGTCCGCGCTTTTTGCAATGCTGTCGTATCTCCTTGCGTGATCTTATGCGCCAAGGAGATAATGGCAGGGTCAGTCGCATCCGCCCATACTGAAGTCAATAGCCCTAAAGCCTGGTCAGAGTCTTGACCGTGAAATTTCAAGACAAAAGGTTTTGTCGAACTCTGGACGTTCGCCGCAAACGTATAGGTTAAGCTTGTCTGCGCTGTGTTTAATGGCGGCGCCGCTTGAATTTCATACGTATCTGCCGAAAATGGGATGTGCAACACGGCCGCAAATGCCCCGGTTTTTTGAACGGGTACAGGGTACTGCCAAGTGACGGGGTCAAGCGTACGTTTGCCTAAATCATCGATCTGTACCCATGCCCGCGTCACGACAGGTTTACCCGCTTTTTTTATCACGTGCCCGTACACAAGGACATTTGGACTTTTCAGATCATAAATGACACCGGTTAAAAGGACAGGTGAATGATCAGGTGGCAAGATGGTTGCGTGGTGTAAGGATGTATTTTTTGCAATCGACAAAAGCGATGGTATAGATGTCAACACGTTCATACCACTTGCTGAGACGGAAGGCATCACGTAAGGCTGTATGACGACGTTACTCGTTTTTGTAACGTGAGATGGTTCTGACGTTTTACTGTGATTCGCAGACGCCATGGTTTTACGCATTGTCGTTTGTGCGAATGCAGTCGGCGTGAACTGTTGCATCCCCAAGGACGACAGCACAATGAGCGTGAGAGAAAGAATAGATGATACCTTGCGCATAGTATGGAGCATACAGGTCGCCTTCCCCAAAAACGAATATGTGCGGTCATTATAGCACCGGATTCTTAGTACAGTCTTTGTATCTTCTTGGTCATCAAGGTACATTTATGGAAAAATAAAAAGCATCTCCAGTGGAGATGCTTCGACATAAGGCCAAGATATCGCTTACAATTTTACAACATTAGCAGCTTGCGGTCCACGTTGTCCTTCTACGATGTCAAATTCAACTTGTTGTCCTTCTTCAAGGGTGCGATAGCCGTCTCCGTTAATCGCGGTATAATGTACGAATACGTCGTTGCCGCCTTCGACTCGGATAAATCCGTAGCCCTTCTCACCATTAAACCATTTAACCGTTCCTTGCAATGAAAAAGCCCCCTACGGAAGTACAAAGCGTACTCACATTGTATTAACCTGCGTTTGTAGCATAGCATTACAACCTATAAATGTCAAACGATTTGTACTATGCCAAAGGTTAAGGAAATAGTTGATTATTGCTCGTTGTTCCTTGCAACGTTAAGAGGTATCATAGTAGACATTGTGTACCGCGTTTGATAGATAAGGAGGAACTTCGCCATGGCAAAAAGTCTTCGCTTTGTATCGAGTTATGCTGTGGGTATCGTCCTTGGTGGGGTAGTTTTCGGAGGCCTGACGTATGCAAGTGCTGGCATTCGCACGTTGCCCGCGCATTTCGCGAATATCGGTATTCATGTCAATAACAAGACGATTAAAACGGCAGCAGAGCCTTTCATTTATAACAGCAATGTTTACGTACCGATCAGTACGATCGCACACGGTCTTGGAGCAAGTGTCGCGTGGAATGGCAAGACGCATGAAGTACTCGTCAATGACAAAAATGTCGCTTCGACCAAACTTGGAACCTTGAATTATTATAGCTTGTCTGTGTATTCCGGGACGCATACAGTACTTTACGGTGGCAAAACCTACATTGCAGGTTTCGCGCTTGCGTCAATTGCCAACGTTCCGTACTACATCGACAGTGCGAAAAACACGATGTACTTTGGCACTGTACCACAAGCAGGTATGCCTCTTCGTTCCTTCATCGATGTGCGGGATTACGGGGATTTTGCGAAAAGTGTGCAAGGCATGGTTGGACCTGACTATGGTTGGACCGATGGCGCGCCAAAAATCGACGGTATTTTATATTCCAATGCGAACTCCATTGTATGGGCTAATTCAGGTTCCAATTCTCAAGTGCCTGGCGTCATGTACAATTTGAAAGGAAACTATAGCTTGCTTACAGGCTCGTTTGGCCTGGATGATGCTTCGGATGCCAAGGAAGAGGCACAACTGACCATTTTAGGCGACGGCAAGCAGTTGTATCAATCACCATGGCAAGCACAGGGCGCGCCCGCAGCACCTGTCAGCGTCGATGTCTCTCATGTGAAGCTTTTGACCATTGAGTTTTCCGTAATGCAAAACAGCACGAAAAAAGTGTATACGATGGGACAAGCATTGCCAAGTTCCCTGCGTGTCGACATCGACTTTGCTGACGTGCGCGTCCACTAAATCACGCCAAAGGAGCGTTTTGTATGAAACACAAAATGATGGTCATGCTTGGCGTGCTGACAAGTGCGGTGATTTTCGCCACATCAGGGTACGCCAGCACAGGGCTGCACGACATTCGTGCCTCGTTTGCCAACATCAAACTTATTGTCAACAACAACATGATAAAAACGAGCGCTGAACCGTTTATCTATAATCATAATGTCTATGTACCCATTAGCGCGGTTGCCCATGCTTTACAAGCATCTGCCAAGTGGGTGAATCGTCCGGCGAGTGTTTTTGTCAACAGTACCGTTCAACCTGTTACCGTCTACGATAATGGCCAAAAGTTGCCGTCAGGGATCACCGATGGTAGTACATTTTATGATGTGCCAGCGACCAATCCAGCGTATGTTAGCGCGTTTGGCTTGACGCCTACGATCGACAATGCGGGCAATGTTTCATATGAGGGGCAAACACCCCCGTCGTTTGCCCCTAGTAGTACAGCACTGATGAGTTTGACGCCGACAAAACTTATCGGTGATTTCAGTAATTCGCAGCTGTATCCAGCGGGTCAACTGTCAGGCTATTGGCCAGCCACCGTACTAGGCACGATGTACCCCGGTCAATTCACCATTGAATGGGCTGTGACGCCGGGGCAAAATGCGGTCGTTCCAGGTGTGGATTATAATTTGCAGGGGAAATACACGACGCTTTCCGGATCGTTTGCGATCGATGATTTGTCGAAAAACTTCGATGGCTCTGTCCAACTTACGTTTGTGGGCGATGGCAATGTACTTGGCAGTACGGGCTATGTTCAAACAGGGCAGCAACCTGTACCTGTATCAATCTCTGTCACAGGCGTCCAGACGCTTGAAGTACAGTACCAAGTAAAATCCGCTAATGGAACAATCACCAATATGGGTAGTACGTATGCAGCACCTTCAGTAAATCCAGACGGTTCTAAAACAGATCCCATTCTCGTGACAGACTTTATGAATGCGGCGCTACAATAAGAATCAAACATGTTGTACGGGATAGTAGATTTAGACTATTTAATTCTATTTTTCGACAAACGCTTGTCAAAACGTGTCGAAATTAGTAGAATAAATTCTATCATCATATATGGTTGGTTTCGAAAGCGAGCATATCTCGGTCCCCCCCGGGATACCAACCCCCACTGTCCGCTCGCTTTTGAATCAGCCATATTTATTTTTTTCTTTTTCTTTGGGACATACTAGGCACAGACTTTTTAGAACACTTCTCTCTATTCGGAGGTGCCCTTTGCCACGGTTTCGTCTCACGATCGTATGGATTGTACTCTTTTGCGGACTCACTGTGCTGTATGCAACGCGTGGCTTGTGGCATGGCCAGCCTGCGATGATTCAGGCCTCGGTCTCACCTGACCATGAAACGGGGACAGTCGCCAACCACCCTGCGCAGGCATCACGAAAGCTGATTGCGTTGCCTGCTTTTGATCCACGTGCGGTGTACGCCCGCCATGCATTTGATGTGCTCGTGTCGACGCACCCGCAGACTAAAAACGTCACTTGGCTTTTAGTTGGGTCAGACAGTCGAAAAGGCGAGCCGGCTCGATCAGATGCCTTGATGATTGCGCGAATTTCCCATCAGGATGGGAAGGTTTTTGTACTGTCAGTACCACGCGATACGCGTGTCTGGGTGCATGGCTATGGTTACACCAAAATCAATCACACTTTGGCCTATGGTGGACTTACGTTATTGAAGGACACGGTACAAAAGACATTGCATATCGCGATCGACCATGTCGCTGTTATTGATTTCGCGGGATTTCGCGAATTGATTGATGCGTTAGGTGGCGTACCGATCCGTGTCGATCATTCGCTTCATTATGATGATAACAGCGACGGGACGCATATTCACCTCACAGCCGGATGGCATAGGTTATCTGGAAAGGAAGCTTTGGGGTATGTAAGGTTTCGGCATGATGTGATGGCGGATACAGGGCGCATGAAGCGCCAGCAACAATTGTTGTCCGCGATCGGGAAAATGCCTGTGCCGATCGATCGTTGGTGGGGTGTCAGTGCAGCTTTATTTCATTTAACATCTCATGTGAAACTTGACACAGGTGTGTTTGATGCGCTGTCGCAAGTGGGAAGACTAGCTTTAGCACCGCATAAAGTGACGGTGCAGGCAAGAACACTTGCCGGTGCTAATCGGGTAGACCATCGTGATGGATTGTGGTATTTTTACGTCAATGAGCAAGATATCCAAGTCTTGCATCGGCAACTTGCTCAATTTGATCGGGAAAAATAGGTGTGTGCGATGGTTTGCGTGTTAGGTATTCCTTTTGCTAATCTGACGGCCTTTGAAGTTGTTCAACAGGGTAAGCAATTTTTAGAGGACGATAAGCCCCACGTGATTATCACGGCGGGGCCAGAGTTTGTGATGCAAACTTTAGCCAATCCAAGTCTGGAAGCTATAGTTAAAAAGGCGGATCTCATCACGCCTGATGGTATCGGCATCGTGCTTGCTGCCAAGTGGTATGGAACACCCTTAAAAGAGCGCGTCACAGGGGTTGAACTGACGACACAGTTGATCGACTATGTTGCACTGGCGGGCCTGCGCGTGTACCTGTTAGGCGCATCACAAGATGCGCTCGAAGGTGCTGTACAGACGTTAAAAAAGCGATATCCTACGCTTGCGATAAGAGGCCGAAACGGTTATTTTTCAGCAGAAGGCACACTTTCTGTCGTTCAAGATATTAAAGCATTTGCGCCGCATCTGCTGCTTGTCGGGCTGGGTCAACCGAGGCAGGATCAATTTATCGATCGCTATCGCGATGAACTTGCGATTCCTTTAGCGATAGGTGTCGGCGGTACGATCGATGTGCTTGCTGGAAAAGTGAAGCGCGCACCGCAATTTTTTCAAAAAGCGAAGTTGGAATGGTTTTACCGTTTATGCAAAGAGCCGCGACGCTTTCGTCGACAACTGGCTTTACCGATCTTTGCGTGGCGCGCTTTTCGAGACGCTATAAGTGTTCGTGCCAAGCAATCAGTGTGATTATTCACTTGTAAGACCTGTGTGATTCTCCAAGAAGTGTCGGCCTGATTTTCATGGCTTTAAGAGACACTATGACTACGCTGATGTCTGGCGATGATCATAGCGTAAGGGGGAATCGCATATGTCAAGTGGATTTACGCAAGTGGTCAAAGGTGCTCATAAAGCTCTGGATGATATGAAGTATGAGATTGCATCGGAACTCGGGTTACCGGTCTTTCAAGGTAGCGAGGATTATTGGGGGCACATCATGACCAAAGATGCAGGTACGGTTGGCGGTCATATGACAAGGAAATTGGTGGCTTTTGGTGAACTGGCTCTATCGCAATCGCAGCAATCCTGATGCAATTTAGGTAATCCTATTTGCAGGGGGTGCCTAAGGCATCCTCTGTTGCTGTTTAATGCTCTTCTTCATCGATTGACACATAGGCTTGTCTATAATACATTTACATTGGTCTTTTTCATAGTAGTGGAGGTGGACTATATGGCAAAACGTAAGTTATTTACATCTGAATCGGTTACAGAAGGTCATCCCGATAAAATTTGTGATCAAATATCCGATGCGTTGCTTGATGCTTTTTTGAAACAAGATCCTTATTCACGTGTGGCCTGTGAGACGTCTGTAACGACGGGGCTTGTCTTGGTTGCAGGAGAAGTGACCACAGAAGGTTATGTGGATATTCCGCGCGTTGTGCGGGAGACCATCCGTTCGTTGGGATATACGCGTGCGAAGTTTGGCTTTGACGCGGATACGTGCGCTGTTATCACATCGATCGATGAACAGTCTCCTGATATTGCGATGGGTGTTAATAAGGCGCTTGAAGCGCGCAAAGGGGAAGTCACGGATACGGAGATTGAAGCGATCGGCGCAGGCGACCAAGGCCTGATGTTTGGCTTTGCTGTCAATGAAACTCCAGAATTGATGCCGCTTCCGATCGCCCTTTCGCATCGTTTATCGCAACGTTTGGCAAAAGTGCGAAAAGAACGATTAGTCAATTATCTGCGTCCCGATGGTAAAACGCAGGTGACCGTCGAGTATGACGGGGATCGTCCGGTGCGTATCGATACGATCGTCATTTCAACGCAACATCATCCTTTAGTCGATCACGATACGATCGAAAGGGATTTGAAACGTCTGGTCATTGACGCTGTGGTTCCACAAGAGCTTTTGGATGATCAGACGAAATATCTCATTAATCCGACGGGTCGTTTTGTGATTGGTGGGCCGCAAGGTGATGCTGGGTTAACAGGACGTAAGATTATCGTAGACACTTATGGTGGGTATGCGCGTCATGGCGGCGGCGCTTTTTCGGGTAAGGATCCGACGAAAGTAGACCGTTCTGGTGCGTATGCGGCACGTTATGTAGCAAAAAATGTGGTAGCTGCAGGACTTGCTGATAAATGCGAAGTGCAGATTGCGTATGCAATCGGTGTGGCACGACCCGTATCCATTCGTGTCGATACGTTTGGTACCGGGAAGATTGTCGATGACCTGATTGAAGACCTTATCGAGGCGCATTTTGATTTGCGCCCTGCAGGGATCATCAAGGCGCTTGACTTGCGTCGACCCATTTATCGGCAGACGGCAGCTTATGGTCACTTTGGTCGTCCAGATCTTGACCTTCCTTGGGAGAGAACAGATCGTGCGGATGCGCTTCGTCAAGCAGCAGGTTTGACTTTGCAAGCGTAGTAACCCGCATAAACGACTATTAGCCTACGTAACGCAGGGATCATTGAATCCCTGCGCTTTTTATCGTTGTAACGTTCTTATGGTCATGGCATAAACTGTTGCCACCAACAACCTGACAAAAGGGGCGATTGGTATGACAACAGTACTAGTCCTGCTGCTTGCAACATATGGTTTGATCATGGCAGCATGGCAAATTTGGCGACGCGCGAAGCGGCAAACGAAATCCTGGTTGCCGACAGTGGTTGTACTCGTGGCCGATGCGGGCGATTGGATTGAGTGGTTCGTACGGAAACTCTCACTTGAATCGTATGCGAGTGGCCGAGATATGGCAGATATTTTAATCGTCGATAGAAGTGCATCGCTTGAAACTGCGCGCATAGTCACCATTTTGCAAAAATCGTATTCTTTTGTGACGTACGTCGCAAGTTCAGATGAGCGCAAGTGGTTAGATGTTGCGGCTCTTTTAGAAGCACGCAATCGCAAACAAGCGTTATTTTTAGAAGTAAAAAACGAAGCGGACGTTTCTACAGCTATCCAAATTATCAGTCACTTCTTCCTTGAATAATTTGTTATACTGTACCCAAATATTCCTTTCCGTGTTGGGAGGATGGTTTGTGCAACGCATTGGAAGCCGTTTTACTCGTGGAGTGGCCGTATTAGCGGTTCTAGCCGGCTTGATTTTGCTACAAACCTGGATGATCTACCCGCCGCATGCTGTGACAATCACAGGTGCGATATTTCTCGTTTTCTACGTGATCTTACTGATGATCGCGTGGGTTTTTCCTGTGCATGTAGGCGGGCAGTCTATTCATGTGATCTCGGGGATTGTTATTCCGCTATTTTTGCAATTTGGCGTGGTGATGACGATCGTCGTTTTATTTGCTACGTGGGTGGTTAGCCAGGTCATTGCTGGACATGAGATGCGTTGGCACCGTGTGTTGGCGAATGCAAGCATGTTTGTCATCTTGACTAGCATATCTTCCTTTGCATTTTTTGCCACAGGGGGCAGGCTTGGTTTTTTGCAACCGATCTGGGCGCTATTTGTGCCTATCACCGTATTTTTTATCGTCCATTTTATGCTGAATGATGCAATGACATTGGTGTTGACCTATCTTCGTGATGGTCAGATCGATCGCTGGACTGTTGGCGTTCAGTGGGATTTGATTGCTGTGCTGATCGACTTCTTTTTGGCTTGGTTGTTTATTCTGCTTGGACATGATACTGATTTTTTGACGTTTTTAACTGGTGGTATTGCATTTCTTGCCTTGACGTATATGTTTCGGTTGTACTCCAACCTTGTATTTTCTAATCAACAATTGTCGACGATAAGTGCTGTGACCCGACAACTAAGCATGGAACTGCACGAAGAATCGCTTTTGTTGACGCTCGTACACGGTGTGCCTCAGATGGTAACGACAATCACATGCTACGTGTTTGAGCCGCAAGGTGATCAATTGGTGGCAGTCGCTGTCTATGGTCCCAATGCTGAGGTTGAAAAAGCCATGAAAAAGATTCATGTTGAATTTGGTGAAGGGCTGACCGGGGCAGCTTATGTGAAAAAGGAACCCCTCATGAGACGAAGTCGGCGCGACTTGTCAGATATTATTGAGTTTGAGGGCAATGCACCGACACCTGGCAATTCCGTTCTTGCCGTACCTTTGGAGTATAACCATGAAGTGCTTGGCGTTTTGACTTTGACACATCCGAATTCCAATGCCTATACGAAAAGAGATATGGAGATGGTGCAAATCCTGGCTAACCAGGCGGCGATTGGTTGGTTTAACGCACGACGTTTTGCCCAAACCAAATTGGAAACCATGACGGATTCTTTGACTGGGACGTTTAACTATCGGTATTTTGCTATGATGATCGAACAACTTTGTGAAGCGACACAACGAGAAAATGAGCATTTGACCTTGCTTGTACTGGACCTTGATTATTTTAAACAGATCAATGATTCGTATGGGCACCTGGCAGGCAATGAGATCTTGCAAAATATCGCGTGCGTCTTGAAGGAGCATGTGCGTGAAGGCGATATCGTGTGCCGGTACGGCGGTGAAGAGTTCGCAGTGATTTTGCCCAAGACGACGCTGGACATTGGTATGCAGATTGCTGAGCGTTTGCGCACCGCGATCGAAGAACAGCCTTTGCCTATGCGTAGTAAAAACTCCATGACGGCTAAGCAAGGAACGGTTATTCCGCTTCGGGTAACCGTTAGTGTCGGCGCTGCTACGTACCCTGAGCAAGGGGACACTGCGCACACGCTGATTTTGCATGCTGATCGGGCTATGTATATGGGTGCTAAGCAAAAGGGAAGAAATCGCGTCTCAGCGTATCAATCGCTGAGTGACGCTTGATCGTGAGGGATACGACGTTTTGTTTACGGATATGTATGATGCAGTCCACTATATATTTTCAACATATATACGATCCAAACCGTACCGCAAAGACAGTTTTGATCAAGAGACGAGAACGCCTCAATTTACACGACGGCTTCTGGATCAACTAGGATCACCGGATCATCATGAAACCACGGTCAAGGTGACGGGCAGTAAAGGTAAAGGTTCTACGGCACGTCTTTTAGCTGGTGTATTGCAAGCGCACAAGTATAGAACGGGGCTTTTTACGAGTCCGCACCTGATTGACTTTACCGAACGCGTTCGCGTACAGGGACGCGCTATCGATGAAGCGGATTTTATGCGCCTGCTTGAGCGAGTGAAGCCTCTTGCGGATGATATCGATCGATATATGCAACCACACGAATATTTTGGCCCCGTAGGGCTTACGGCTGTTGTGGCAGCTTTGTACTTTTTTGAACAACAAACGCAGATGAACGTAGTTGAACTAGGTCGAGGTGCTCGTTTTGATGATGTAAACCAATGGCACGGCGACTACGGAGTGATCACACCCATTCATTTTGAGCACGCCAAACAGCTAGGGCCTACTCTTTCTGATATTGCTTGGAATAAGGCGGGGATTTTTACCTCAGGTATGAGACAGGCATTTCTTGCGCGACAGTTGCCAGAGGTGCAGCGTGTGCTTACCTTTCATGCACAGGAATACGGTGTTGAACTCCTGCAATTGGGACGGGACATGACGGTTGAATCGGTACAAGTGACAACCCTTGGTACGCGTCTGACCATGAGCACGCCGTATGCTGTGTATGAAGACATCGAATTATCTTTGTATGGCCGTCACCAAGCAGACAACCTGGCGGTGGCTGTCGCTACAGCAGAAGCGATCATGAACAAGCCGTGTGACAAAGAGATTTTAAAAGAGTTCGCGAAAAGCTGCACTTTTTACGGCCGTATGCAACTTATCAAAGGCAATGATAAGCGCCCTGATGTATTTGTGGATGGTGCGATTCACCGTGAAGCGGCGCAAAGCATTGCGCAAGTGGTACGCCTGATTCGTGACGACCGACAGATACGGTCAGTTATTACGGTGATTGGTGTACCACAGGATAAAGACTACGTCGGGGTAATCAAAGAAGCGAGCGCATGTAGTTCGCGTCTGATCATGACGAAAGCAAGAAATCCGTCCTTGCATTTTACAGAGGATGCAGTACAAGTGGCTAAGATCCTGGGCGATGCAAGGTACATGGATACTGTCCCTGATGCGCTACAACTTGCTTGTGAAGACGCGGGGCCGAGTGGCCTTGTCGTCGTGCTTGGCACGCAGTCAGTGGTGGCTGAGGCGCTCGCATACCTTGGCGTGGATACGCGCCATCTCTAGCATCTTTAGTGCTTTGCCTGCCTCGATCTGAGAGATCATGCTTGTGTAGAATTTGACGAGAAAAACAGGAGAAGCGAAACACAGGCATATTATCGTGATAAAATATGACATGGTTCTCAAATGAGTTGGCGAAAGTGGGGGGGCGATGCCATGGATGCCAGAAGGCAGTTTCACAACAACCTGGAGGCATTGCAGCAAGACCTTCTAAGAATGGGCGCCTTGGTCGAAGAATCGATATTTAAGGCGATTCGGGCCCTGACAGAGCAAGACACCGATCTTGCTAAAGAGGTTCTTGATGGTGATGATCATATTGATCGTATGGAGATTGATATTGAAACCGAATGCTTGCGCTTAATCGCTTTGCAACAGCCGATGGCGGGGGATCTTAGGCTGTTGGGCACTGCATTAAAATCTGTGACCGATCTTGAACGCATGGGCGATCACTGTGTTGAGATAGGCAAAGTTGTCTTGCGAATGAACCGTCAACCATGGGTCAAACCTTTGCTCGATATCCCGCGCATGGCGAATCTTGTCGAGTCGATGGTTAAAGATAGTCTCACTGCTTACATCAGAAAGGATGTTGCGCTCGCTGAGACGCTCGCAAAAAGTGATGATGAGGTCGATCGGCTGTATCGGGTGGTTTTTGCTGATCTTTTACAAATGATGATTTCGACGCCGACGTCAGTGGAACAGGCGACGCAGCTTTTGATGGTGGCGCAGAGTTTGGAGCGAATCGGTGATCATGCGACGAACATTGGTGAATGGGTGATCTATATGGTGGATGGTGTGCGTCGCGATTTGAACATGTAAGATGGTTAAACAAAAGATACGCGCGACAGCAGAAAAAACGTTAGTAGAGCGTTCCGACGGGTTTGTTGTCCTTCGCGCACGGCTTACCTCGGGGGAAACTGTACGTGTGACCGGGCGTTTGCAGGAGCTGACGCTCGGTGCTGAGTATGAATGGTTGGGAAGCTTTGAATTGCATCCCTCTTTTGGCAGGCAGTTTCACGCGGATTCGGCGGTGATGGTCATGCCGACAAGCGAACTTGGCATCGAGCGATTTTTGGCTAGTGGCCGCTTTAAAGGGATCGGCCCTAAAACGGCACAAAAGATTGTGGCGCATTTTGGGTTACGCACATTGGACATTCTGAAGGATAGGCCTGAAGATATCACTCTTGTAAAAGGACTCTCCAAAGCGGTGGTCAAAAAAGCGGTCGTTGCCTTGGGCGAGCAGCAGGATCTGGCACGGCTAGGGAGCTTTTTGCGTGGGCATGATGTACCGGCGCACGTGGTCGACAAATTGGTGCAAGTCTATGGTAGTGCAGTGACCGCCTTGACGATTGTGCAGGAAAGTCCATACCAGATTGTGGACGATGTGTTTGGTGTTGGATTTAAGACAGCCGATACGATTGCACGTGCTATCGGTATAGCTCATGATGCACAAGAGCGGATTGCTGCAGCATTGCAACATGTATTGCAAGTGGCGCAAGAGGAAGGTCATATGTGTTTGCCGATGGGCGAGTGGACGAGACGCGCATCGCTGTTATTGGCGGTGCCTGAGACGGATGTTGCGGTGATTGCCACGCGTATCGCGGCGCGAACAGGCGTCGTGATCGAGGATATCGGGCTATCTGATGTCGCTGTGTATCATCCGTATATGCATAAGGTGGAAAAGGAGATCGCCACTCATTTGTTGCGTATGGCAATGACTATGCCAAAACCGCTTCAAGACTTTAAAGAAGGTGCGTGTGATACGCAAAGCACGGATATCTCCTTGTCTGATGAGCAAGAGAGTGCGGCGAGATCGGTGTTGACCCATTCACTGGTAATTATGACAGGTGGCCCAGGCACGGGAAAAACAACGACGGTGCGGCGCATTGTGTCATTATGTGCCATGCAAAACCTCCATGTGGTGTTAGCTGCACCGACAGGTCGTGCGGCGAAGCGGCTCGCGCAAAGCACAGGTTGTCAGGCAGTTACTTTGCATCGGTTGCTAGAAGTTGGAAAGCTGACGCATGGTGGATTCGGATTTTCGCGTAATAACAAACATCCACTTGACGGAGACGTTTTTATCATCGATGAAGCGTCGATGATCGATGCGCCGCTTTTTTTCCATTTGCTTGATGCGTTGCCGCAACATGCACGTCTCTTGTTAGTGGGAGACCCGGAGCAGCTTCCGTCCGTCGGGCCGGGAGCGATACTTTCCGATGTGATGCAATCCGGTATTTTTACCGTACATGAATTGTCGTTGGTGTTTCGTCAAGAAAAGCATAGCGATATTTTGCTTGCTGCGCACGCCGTACGAAAAGGTATCGTGCCGACTATCACGCATGGAGGCTCGTCAGACTATTTTTTTATTCAAGAAGAAGATCCACAAAAAGCATCTGAGCTTATCGAAGACCTCGTAGCGAGGCGCCTACCAGCCTATCTTAGTGTTCGTGCGATTGAAGGAATTCAAGTCTTGACACCGATGCGAAAAGGGTATTGTGGTGTTGATCGCTTAAACGAACGATTGACGGAGCGATTGTCTGATCAAGGGATAGCTTGTTTTCACGTAGGACATCGTGTCTTTCATGAACAAGATAAAGTTATGCATAGTAAAAACGATTATGATCGCGAATTGTATAATGGTGACATGGGCATTGTGGTGGATGCTTCAGGCGATGAACTTGTGGTTCAATTTGGTTTTGATGAACATGATGTACGTGAAGAGCGATTTGGTAAAGGTGAGTGTGCTGCACTTGTGCATGCTTTTGCTATTTCTGTGCATAAGAGTCAAGGAAGTGAATATCCTTGCGTTGTGATTCCGTTACTACGTGAACATGCGGTCATGTTGCATCGACATTTGCTCTATACAGCGATGACACGGGCTAAAAATCTGCTTGTCATCGTAGGTTCTGCACAAGCTCTTGAGTGGGCTGTGCGAAAGGAAAAGTCAGGTATCCGTTATACAGGATTGATGCACCGTTTACAGGCTAATCGCTAAGAGAGAAGGATGATCATGAGTGAACGGGTCCTCGTGGTAGATGATGAAGAATCCATTCGAATGCTCGTGGAGTACAACCTCGCGCAATCAGGTTTTGAGGTAGTGACTGCCGATAATGGCGATACGGCGCTTGAGATTGCGGTCAATGAGCACGTGGATCTGCTTGTGCTCGATCTGATGATCCCTGGTGTTTCCGGTCTTGAGATCTGCAAACGCCTGCGACAAGCGCAGATCAGTGTGCCTATCATCATGCTCACGGCGCGCGGTGAGGAGATCGATCGGGTGCTTGGCCTTGAGATGGGCGCCGATGACTATGTGACAAAACCGTTTAGTCCGCGTGAACTCGTCGCTCGTGTACGGGCGGTGTTACGACGTAAGACGGAAGAAAAAGTCGTTAGTGAACCTGTGGTATCCGAAGCGATGTTTGTCGTAGGCGATTTGCGTTTAGACGCGGAGCGTTACGAAGTTACGGTGCGCGGAGCCTTGATTGATTTGACGCCGCGAGAGTTTGATTTACTGCATTATTTGCTAAAAAATCTGAATCGTGTTGTCAGTCGTGATCAGTTACTCGATCGAGTGTGGGGTTATGAATACGCTGGTGATACGCGCCTTGTCGATGTGCATATTAGTCATTTGCGAGATAAGATTGAAGTGGATCCGAAAAGCCCGAAATGGATCAAGACGGTACGGGGTGTCGGGTATAAATTTGTACAGGGAGACTAGGCTATGTCTTCGCATGTGCTTATCATAACGTTGATTGTTTTGCTGGTTATCGCGATTGCGGTGATCGTCGCGCAGGTGCTTCATGGGGAACACATGCGACAGGTGTATGATGACTTGTCTGAAGTGATGGACTTGACGCTTGATGGAGTTAAGGCGGCAAGTACGCGAAATGCATCGCAAGCGGGAAGTCTTGAACGGATGGCGACGCGTGTCTATGCGATGGTGGGGGCCCTTCATGATCAGCGTGAGCTGACGCGTCAAGAACAAAACAAGATTGATAGTGTCATGGGGCACATTTTAAGTGGTGTCATTGTGATTGACCCAGCAGGTCGTGTGCTGCTGATCAACTCAGCGGCAGAACGCTTGCTCGGTTTATCAGAAACAGATCTTATCGGGCGCTGGCATTGGGAAGCTGGTCATCACTATGGTCTGTCTAGTTTGATTGATGAGGCGATCACGTTTGGTGTCGTGCAAAAACGCGAGGTGCAGATTCATAAACCTGTGGAGTTGACGCTTGAGGCGCACATCACGCCGATTCGTCAGACAAGCGGTGGCACGGCAGGAGCTGTCGTCTTGTTGCATGATGTGAGTGAGTGGCGTCGTGTCGAGCGGATGCGCAGTGATTTTGTGGCCAATGTGTCACATGAACTGCGCACGCCCATTACGGCGCTGAAAGGGTTTGCGGAGACGCTACTTGATGGGGCGCTAGACAATCAGCAGATTGCGCGGCAATTTGTGCAGATCATCAAGGAGGAAGCTGATCGACTGGGACGTCTCGTTGAAGATTTGTTGGATCTGTCAAGAATTGAAGCGAAGCACGCGCCACTCTCTTTAGCTTGTGTCTCGGTGCCGGCTGTCTTGCAAAAAGTGGTGGATACGTTTCATACGCAAGCGAATACGGCTGGTGTGCAACTCCAAGTGGAAATCAAAACGGCTGATTCTACGCTCAATGTGATGGCTGATCATGATCGTCTTGTGCAAATTTTGATCAATCTTGTTAGTAATGCTTTGCAATTCACGCCATCTGGTGGATCGATTACGCTTTTGGCGGAAGTGGAGGGTGATCGAGCAGTGCTGTCGGTGATTGATACGGGAGTCGGCATTCCATCGGTGGATATCAATCGCGTGTTTGAACGGTTCTATCGAGTGGATAAGATGCGTACAAGAAAATCAGGTGGTACAGGGCTTGGTCTTGCGATCGTGAAGCATCTGGTGGAGGCTCACGGTGGACATGTGGGTGTACACTCGGAAGTTGGGATTGGCAGTCGGTTTTTCTTTGATCTACCGATGGTTGCTGATAGTATCACTCTTTCTGCAAAATGTGATGTTCGGTGAACATGTGTCTATGGTACGATGGTGATGAAAAGGCGAGGATGAAAACACGATGAAAATAGCGATTGTTACGGATAGCACGGCAGATTTGCGTGCGCAAGACGTCGAACTATATGACATCGGGGTCGTGCCACTTGATGTAATTTTTGGTAATGATACATATCGGGATGGCGTGGATCTGACGGCATCTGCCTTTTATGAGAAGATGGCGTCCCAAGCGGAGTTGCCTAAGACATCACAGCCACCGACAGGTCGTTTTGTCGCTTGCTTTGACGATTATTTGAAACGGTATGAAGCGATTCTTGGGATATTTTTGAGCGGTAAATTATCCGGCACGCTGCAAGGTGCACAAACGGCAGCGTCGATGGGCGACGGCAAAGTGACTGTGTTCGATTCGAAGACGACTACGGCAGCTCTAGGTTTTCAAGTGCTCGAGGCAGCAAGGATGGCGCAGTCAGGTGCATCGATGGAGGAGATCGTGGCTCGTATCGAGTATATGCGCGAAGGTACAAAGGCGTATATCGTACTTGATACACTCGATAATGTCCATCGTGGTGGACGCATCGGAGGAGCCGCGAAGCTCGTTGGGTCCTTGTTGCAGATTAAGCCTGTGATCTATCTGGTTGATGGGCTTGTCGAGGTGTTCTCAAAGGTGCGCACGTACAAGCGCGCCGTGGATTCGCTACTTTTGCATTTTGAGGAACAGACGCAAGGTAAGCGCAAGGTTCAGGCAGGCCTCATCTATACGGCAGGCGCCGAGATCGATAGTGTGCTTTCGCGTATGCGAGCGATTGCGCCTAGTGCTGATATTCAGGTGACGATGATCGGACCTGTCGTAGGTGTCCATGTGGGGGCAGGCGGCGTGGGACTCGTGTATTACGCGGAGTGACCAGAGTGACGTGGGGGCAATGGATTGAGGCAAGGCATACAGGTAATGTGTACAGGCAATGCGTGGAGGTCAGGCGCGATGGACTTTACTTCGGCGCACGGATGGGTGGATGCCTTTCTTGGTCTCGTATTTCCGGAAAGGGACAAGTGTCTCTTATGTAATATGCCTGTGCGCGGCTCAGCGCGAGGGCTTACAAAGGCTGGCCTGTGTGCCCATTGCCTGCAGAAGATCACGCGTTGCAACGAACCTTTGTGCGCCGTTTGCGGGCGTCTTCATGAAGGGCCGCTTTGCGCTGAGTGTAGGGATCATCCGCATGTCTTTTTTCGGGCTCGCGCATTTGCCCGCTATGACGCGACTATTGTTGCGGCGATCAAAGCACTCAAATACCAGGGTGATCGGCGACTGCTGCCTGTCTTGGGCGATTTTTTGCTACAGGCGTATGGGTGGCATTATGGTACGGATCGTCATGTGACCTTGGTTCCTGTCCCGATGCATCCTGCCAAAGTAAAGCGTCGTGGATTTAATCAAGCAGTGGAGTTGGCCTTGCATGTCGGCCATCGTTTGCGTGTGCCAGTTATGGCAGATGCGCTTATGCGCGCTGAAGATCGTGAGAGTCAGACTACACATACGAGAATGCAGCGGATCGCATCGATGCGTGGGGTCTATAAGCTAGGCCCGAAGGGGGCAGAGGCGATCGCAGGGAAGTATGTTGTGTTGATCGATGATGTTTTGACGACAGGCGCAACGGCGGATGCGTGTGCCGCACTTTTGTTTAAGGCGTCTGCTGCATCGGTGGAAGTCTTAACAGTAGCTAGATAACACATTTGCTGATAGATCAGTGAGAAGGGGATGGGGAGTTCATGGCCTTGGCCAATTGTGAACGTTGCGGGCAGTTGTTCAACCGTGTGACGCGAAGTATCTGCCCGAACTGTGTCAAAGAGGAAGAAAAGTCATTTGATGAAGTCAAGGAGTACATTCGTTCGCACGATTCTGCCACGATAAGTGAGGTGGCGGAGGCGACTCAGGTATCCGAAGAACGTGTCCTGCATTATCTGCGCGAGGGGCGTTTGGAGTTAAGCGGCACGCTAACGTACGCATGTGAATCTTGCGGAACACCGATACGCACGGGCCGATTCTGCAGTGCCTGTCAGCAGATGCTAGGGTCAGACATAGCAGGAGCCGCCAAGGCCTTGAAGCAGCAATTGTTAAGTAAAGACTCGTCAGGCTACTACTCGCAAAATCCTACGCTACGTGGTAGGGGGAAGTAAGAAGACAGGAAAATGAAAAAGGACTCGCTGGACAGTCGAGTCCTTGAATTATGATGAGTAAGTTACTTGTAACGAACTTCCATCCATGTTTTTGCCCAACTTTTCCAAAAATCCAACATCGATTCATAGCCTTCAGGGACATTCTTCAAATCAAGGAACCAGGATACAGTCATTTTATAGTAAAACACATACGTAGCGTCTACATAGGAAGATACTTCAAGGTCGGGATTTAAGGATGAACGCAAAAAGGTAATGATATCTTGCATTTGTGTTATGCAATCTCGGGCCTGTACGGTGTCATTTTGTTCATAACACTGATAAATTTGTTTGGTGAGGATGGCTCCACGTTCATGAAGTTGCGCCAGTTTAATTGGCAAAGGCGCTGTGAGAACGGATTGCTGACGATAGGCATCTGCGGCGTTCATCTTTGATCACTCCGTAGCGTATGAAGTAGTTTTGTAGGATCAACTTTTGCATGAATTTGGTCAGAAGCGATTTTGATCATTTCCGATTCAGGAAATTCCTGTTTTCCTTGAAAGATGAATTTCCGGGCAGTCTGAAGATCGTTTTTTGCTAAGGCGAGATCACATTGTAGTAAAAAGCGAGTTACTGTTGGCTGATACTGACTTGCTTTTACTAACCATGTTTCTGCCTCGTCCAATTGATGCTGGTGAAAAGCGTTCAGGGCATTTTGCTCGCACTCATAAACGGTAGTGCCTTTCCACGTGACATTCTCAAGCACAGACTGTGCCGGTGAGCATTTTAACGTAATCCAGAATTGGTCAAGATCTACTGCGCGAGGTAACCACTTCTCCAATAGAGAAGTAGCTCGCATCGCAAGAAAATCACGAAGAACTCCAGTTAGGCCCCAGGAAGTCTCTGGATTGTTTATAAACGTATCTATGACCTTAATAAGGTATTCACCGCGTACCTTGGCACGCAGAAGTGCATCCTTGGCTCGTTCCTCATCGCCAAGATTCAGACAATGGATACCAAAAAGTAGCCAATCAATATCGTAATTGACCTTTTGTGCATGCTCGTATAGGGCTTCGATGCCTTCGGGCAATAGCGAAGCCATACGCGCTCGGTGTGTCGCCTCGGATTCACCGTGTCTACTTTCTACCATTTCGATAACTCGCATAGCATCGCTATACTGCCAACTTGCATAGACCTCGGCATACGTGGCACTAGCAATAGGGTCATATAATTTCGGTTCAATAAATTCGGTTAATAGTTTCTGTTCTTTAGGTAATAACCCTACAAGCGGAAGAATAGACATCTCAAGTGCTGGATTTTCAAAAAAAGCTTGTAAAAACCATTTTCTTCCTGCGAGTTGATCGCCGAGATGAAGCCAAATCACTCCCAAAGCTTGAGCTGCGAAGTAAGTCCCAGCCCCCTCAAGAAATTCAACGAGCCCCATCTGCGTGTCGCCTTGGGCACGACATTCCATCAGGACATTGACAGCCGATCTATAGTCACCGTTCGTAGCAAGCATATCAGCGTAGCGTTTTTTAAAGTCGGTAAACCACGGAAAAAAACGGAGCGCTTCTTGCATATAGTCTAGCGCTTTTTGCTTTTCTTGAAGGCTCCATAACGATGAAGTAAGCAAAGAGATGATACGCGGAGAATAATTGGGCCATTCACTTAGTGGCAGTTGTTTAATTCGTTTCCATGTTTGTTCGCTGAGATCTGCACATTTTTTATGTTCTCCTGCAATGGAGTACTCAGCCATCAGATTAGTGGCATGAAATAGGTTGTTGGGGTCCTCATCAAGCGATTGGTTAATGAGGGCTGTGTTGCGTTTCGTTTTGGCACGTTTTTGAACAAATTCATCCGTATAGCCTAAGTGAACCAAAGAAAGATCGAACTTATCCACAGGTAATTGTGTGCGAAATACGGAATCAGCGATTTGTTCGTGAATCATACCCGTGTAAAAATGCCTATTGCGAAACAGTCGCATGACTCGTATAGCAAGTGTGCTCGTTGGGTGGGCTAATGGTCCCATTAAACTCTTTACCGTGATAAATAATCCTTCGGCGGGTGTATTCGTCAGAAAATCTTCAACCATTGTTCGTTTAATCGGTTCGAGAAATTCATCAGCATCAACGACCAGTATCCAATCACCTGATGCCTGTTTGATCCCTGCATTACGTGCATGGGAAAAATCATTATCCCATGCAAAGGTAACTTCCTTGCACCCAAATGAACGGACAATGTCCATGGTACCATCTGTCGATCCGGTATCAACGACAATGATTTCGTCGACGAGGCCTTGAAGCGATTCGAGGCAACGCTTAATCGTCCATTCTTCATCTTTGACAATCATACATGCTGATAGGAGCATTGAAACCACCTGTCGTCTAAGTGATACTGTTTTTTGCGTAAGATAGTCGAGCATTAGCTGTTTGTGCTTCTCTTGCCAAGGCTCCTTGAATTTCTTTTGCCTTCTCTTGAATACTACATTCGATAACTACAGTTTGCTTCTGGATGGAGACGAGGTCGTCTCGATCAAGTGCTAAGTTAGGCGATAGTTCGTTTAATGCGTGGGTGCGCTCCATCATAAGAACATAGCATCTGTAATAGTTTCCTTCGCATAGAGCTGTCAGAATCAGTGTTCCTAGCTGATGTATGCGTAATAAGGGCGCTATCATATGATTGTATCACCTCTTAGCCTCCCGATGAACTGCTACTTGATGACGAACTGCTTGATGATGACCCGTTGATCAAGGCAGTAAGTTGTTTCATTTGGGCACTTGATTGTGCCAATGAAGAATTCAGATTGTTAAGTTGTGTTGTAAAATTTTGTACGTTGCTCGCGATCATTTGATTAAGCTGTGTCAGGTATTTATTGATTTGCGTTTGTTGCAGAGATATCGATGACAATTCATTAGAAATAACACCTTTGTTGGTCCCGGATCCCAAAAACTCATTTAATACGGTATTGACTTGTCCAAGAATCCCGGATGTGGGCGTCTCAGAAGATAGAGATGTGGTTTGAATGACACCGAAGAGTTGCTGTACTGCGGCAGCATTTGTACTCATGGCATCAGTAAACAGTGTCTGACCAGAAGGAAGTGTCCCGCTAAATGACGCTGTACTGCTACTGCCTGATGAAAATCCACTTGCTGATTGGAATTCAAGCTTGCCCGAACTTGGATCAACAACGATGCCAATTTGGGCTAATGATTGATAAATGGCTTGAGTCCCCGAACTTCCTGATGGAGCAAATGAATTAACGGAATTTGGTAATTGTGATAAAAGCCCTGTTGCTACGGGATCAGTAAATAAGGGTCCTGTTTGCCCTTGAGAATTAGCTCCCGTCGTACTAGGCGGTGTGTAGGCAGTATCCGTGTTTAAGGTTGAAATTACGGAATTATAGGCATTCATCCAAGTTTGAACGGCCGAAAGGGCACCGTTTGTATCTTGGGACAACAAGATAGTGCCTGAGCTACCAGCCTGAGACGCGTTGATGGTGACGTTAGGAATAGCATTGGTAAAGACATTGCTTGATGAGGTGAGCGTAATGGATCCATCTATCGTAAGGGAGGCATCGGTCGCCGAAGCGGTAAGGGTTACGCCAAGCTGGCTGGAAATTACATTACCGCTAGTATCCGTGATAGAAAAACTATTGGTAGCACCAGCGTTCGCATCCTGAAAACTCAGTTCATATCCACCATTGGTACCTATAATCGAGGCAACAACGCCTGTGTTAGCTGTGTACGTGTTAACTGCACTAGCAATCGAACTTAAACTTTCTCCGCTAGTGACCGTGATCGTAGCAGTTCCAGTCAGCGCGGAAGTGGACGATGGGACAATCTGAAACGTTCCGGCCGTTAAGGTAGAATTCCCTGTAGATGTCGCTAAAGCAATCGTTGCGGTGTTCCACTGTGATGTCGACAGGTTATTGACCATGACAGAATAAGATGAAGGTTGAGCGCCAGCCGATGATGTTGCGGAAAATCCCGTTCCTGTCGTTGTCAGATTCACGGAATTCCATGTCAGTGAACTCGTCAGCGTCTGCGTAGCTGATTGCAATTGTTGAAGGGCAGGTTGAAGACTGTTTAAGGCGCTTTGTGTCGTTGATAACGTAGATAGTTGATTGTCTGGCACTTGCTCTAGTTGTGCGGTTAAGACAGCCTGCATTTCAGAAGCATACTGTTGAACCGGTAACCCAGTTCCACCTAGGTTCGGTATTGTATTCAGTTGTTGCATAAGATTAACAGACATGCGATTCACCCCTTATGGGGAGAATCGCGTATTGTACAGCTACGCGATTCTCTCAAGAGTTGCTATGCGACTAACTTTTCCAGACAATTTTCTATTGAAGAAGTTTTAAGATGGAAGCCGGTTGTTGATCTGCTTGTGCCAACATGCTTTGGCCAACCTGATCAAGAATTTGGTTTTGCGAGAATTGCGTATACTCTGCAGCCATGTTCGTATTCGTGATCGTTGATTTTGCATTTTGCAGGTTTTGCGACGAGTTTTGCAAGTCGGACACGGTGTAGTTCAATTGATTTTGAACAGCACCAAGGCTAGCTTGTTCGCTAGATAGTTGATTTAATGCATTATGGATAGAAGTGATGGCACTTTGCGCGCTGGACTGGTTCATGATGTTAAGGCCGGAAACAGAAGATGACGCTTGCCATCCATTCAGTTGGGACCCTGCTTGCGCACTCGTTCCACCGGTAGCCGTGAATCCAATAACGCCAGAAAATGTACCAGTACTGCTAGCTGATATGGAAAATCCTGCAGAACCTGCTAAATTAATTTGAAGTGTCGAGTTGGTAGCCGAATCACCCAAGGTAACTGTTCCGCCTGAATTGGCAGTAGCAGAAGAGATGGTCAATGCACCACCGATATCAGTTCCGTTAGCTGTCATCAGTTGCAAACTTTCAGAAGTTACACTAACCCCACTAGATGTTGCGCTTAGGCTAGCTGTAATGGCGATTTCAAATTGTTGGCCATTTTGAAATAAAGTATTGGAGCCAAATGTCACCGCATTACCGGTTGACGTTACGAAGTTTTGGGCAGTTGTGCTAAAGCTAGCACCATTTGTACCGGTAGAACTAACTGCATTTATGGAAGTTGAAGCCAACGTAATGCCGGCGGCTGATGTACCAGCAATCCCAAGCGATGTAACGTCAGTCGCCGCAATGTTAAACGATAGACTTTGACCTTTGTTCGCGCCAGCTTGAACCGAAAGGGTAGATCCACCAGTTGCGCCATTGGCAAATTGCCCAGTCAAAAGGTTGATGCCATTGTATTGCGTTTGGTTGGTCGTGCTGTTTACTTGTTGTGCGAGTGAGTTCATCTCAAGCTGCAAGTTGGCGCGGTCTGAATAAGACATGCCTGCCGTCGATGCTTCTGTTGCAAGACTCGACATGGTTTGCATGATTGTTTCAACTTGATTCATGGCACCTGTTGCTGTTTGAATCATGCTGATGCCGTTCTGAGCATTTTGCGTGGCTTGGTTTAAGCCATTGACTTGTGCAGTCATTTGTTGCGAGATCGCATAGCCTGCCGGATTGTCTGAAGCTGAATTGACCGAGTTTCCTGTAGATAATGCACTATACTCGTTATTAAGGCTGTTTTGTACGTTGTTTAAGTTTTGCAAAATGGATTGAGCTTGCGCATTATTATTTACGCTAAAATTGACGGACATGGATATCCAACCTTTCACTTGATGTTATAAAAAGAATCCATCATCGAAATTGACTTAGCCGTTGGGCAAATAGCTAATCAATGAAGGCAGCAAAACTTCTGAGCCCATCTTTAGAGCCGCTGAGTACACAGTTTGATCGGTATTGAACTGGCTGATCACCTGTGCCATGTTTGCGCTCTGAATCACCCCCTTCTGATTGGTAAGAACGCTTTGGTAGTTCGTTAACTGGTTTTGCAGGGCAGTTAGTTGTTGAATACGTGAACCTACATCGGCAGCGATATTGGTGACATTGGTTATGTTGTTTTGCAGGTTAGTAAGATCTGACTGCAATGCAGCGGTGTTACCATCCAGCAAATCCGACGAAATGCTTTTTAACGTGCTTTGTAGATTGGTTCCTGTGGCACCAGACTGCATAATCTGATCAGCGGTAACGTTTGTTGAGACCGTAACGCTTGGCGCCACATTAAAGTTGATCGATCCAGTTGCACCTGACGCAAGAGAAAAACCTGCTGTGATATCAGAGCTAGGAGCGAGCATGTCTGTGATGGTAAAAGACCCGCTTGTTCCTGAAGCTACGCTGACGGGATTACCTAGCGTAATGGTCAGTTGTGCAGTTCCAGAAACAGAAGTTAATGTGACAATGCTGCCGTTGGCGGCGCCAGCAAGGGAACCGCTAGCTATCAGTGCTCCCGTAAATGGATTTTTCAAACTTATCGTTCCGGACGTTACAGTTCCTGCGGAATTTACATTCTCTGAGGCTTGCAATTCATATGGTTGTGACTGAGACAAGATAGTAGATGGATCTGAAATGGTCGTGGCGATCGGCGTACCAGTATTCGTCATGCTCGAACTGCTCGTCGCGGTGAAAGAACTTGAAATCATGGAGAATGAACCATCTGTGGTCGAAACAGTAGCAAAAGATGCTGGTGTCGCTAGAGAAGGGGCCACCGTAGTTTGCAGACCGCCAAAGAGATAACTGTCACCTTGTTTTGCGTTTAGTTCTTGATAGATGGTGCTTGATAATTGTTGGGCAGTTTGAGACAGGGCCTGCAGGGACGATGGATTTTGACTTGTGCTGTTGATCCCTTCAAGCACTGTGCTTTGCAGGCTTTGTAGAGCTGTTCCGATTTGTGAAAGAGCCGAACTGGTGTTTTGCATCCAGCTAAGGCCAGACTGAATCGTCGACAAGTAACCTGTAGTTTCACTAAGTGAAGCACGAATCGCCATGTCCTGTGAAACACCAAGAGGATTGTCTGATGGCTGGTTAAGACTTTTCCCGGTTGATAGTTCATTTTCCAGCGTCTGCATCTGTTGGTTCTGGTTCGTGATATTATAAAGAAATTGTTGTGTCATCATATTTTGTGTTATACGCAACGAGATCCACCTCCTGCCTAAAACCTCTATGTAGTCAACCTACCTATAATTAACTACGGTTACTATTTGTCATTTTTTGCGCTGATTCGTGAATTTTCGACGTGTCAGGGAATCATACCAATGAGCGTTTGTAACATGGAGTCGTAAACGCTAATGAACTTCGCTGCGGCATTGTAGGAGTTTTGATATGCCACCATGTTGGCCGCTTCTTCATTGATATTAACCCCAGAGATTGACTGACGAAGATTGGATGATTGCGAAGCCAGCGAATTAGCTGTTTGCTCTTGAGAGTTAACCTGAGCCGCTTGTATTCCTAGGCCTGAAACGATTTGCGCCAAAGACTGATCAAATGTCCCGGAGTTAGTAGTGGTAACCGAGTTACTCGTAGCAAGGGAGGTATAGGAATAAGGCCAATAGGATGATGGTGTTTGATTTTGTAAGGCCACCATTGCAAGCGCATTCGAATTATCTCCTGGCGATGAACCAGCATTGATATTTGACGCAGTGAGTGTTGGCGCAACTTGCAAAACGATATCTCCCTGAGTTGGGTTACCGGTCGGTGTCGTTGAAGGCGATGATGGATTATTTGTAATCTGAAATAGATTCGAGCCAGTTCCAGAAGGGTTTTGAATCGCATTCACTTGATCAGCCAACGTTTTAAGAAAGGAATTAAGGTTGGATAATATGCCTTGCGTGTCATCTAATGATTGAACATTACCAGCTATCGATCCTGACGTTATGTTTGAGAGTAATGAACTAGTTGCAAGAAGGGAAGAACCATCACCTGCGGTTTGTGTGTTCAGGCTTAATTTGGTAGAGGTAGCACCACTAACGACACTGGTTGGAGATCCAGACGATCCGGATGGGCCAACGATGCTGACATTAACCATGCCGTTGCTTTGTGTCGAATAACTGATGTTGGCCAATTTGGCCATATCGTTAAGTAAATTTCCACGCTGATCGAGTAATTGGTTAGGGTTTTGATTGTTGCTCTCCACATTAGCAATTTGTGTGTTTAACGTGGCTACTTGGCTTGCATCGCTATTAAACTGATCGATCTGTCCAAGCACAGTCGTCGAAAGGTTGCTTTGCATTTGTTCTAACTGCGTGGTAATCGTCTGAAACGTTTGTCCCAAAGTCTGCCCTTGAGAAATGACAGCTTGTCTTGCCGCTGTGTTTGATGGGTCGGTGCTTAACGTTTGCCATGATGCAAAGAACTGATCCACGGCATTTTGCATGCTCATGGAGCTAGGTTCATTAAGAATCGACTCGATCTGGGTCAGATTTTGGCTGTGCGTTTGAAACATCTGCAAAGTGCCTTGGTTTGCGCGATCCTGTTCGTTGATAAAAGCATTCGTCTGACGAGTAACCGCTGCCACTTCAGAGCCTTGACCCAACTGTCCGTGAAGTAGTGGCGAGTCGTTAGCCGGAACGTTTGGAAAAGGAGCCTGTTCGCTAATCGACGCGGTCTCTCGTACATAACCGGTCGTGTTAGCGTTCGCGATGTTGTTTGAGACAACATCCTCAGCCTGTTGCATCGTGTCAAGCGCACTCATTCCCACGTTAAGCCCAAAAAACGTAGAAATGTTCATGAAAAAAACCTCCCAAAAGAATCATCCCAGACGGCTAAATGCACGTGCGGAGTTCAAACCTTCTAAAAATACATCGGTAACAGCAAGCGCTTGTTGCGCCAGTTGCTGCTGCGTATCGACGCATGAGATAAGAGCTAAGACACGCTTTTTGTCGATCTGTTCTTTCATACATGAAGCGAGACGCTTGGCGCACTGAATCTGCTGAATCACTAAGTTTTCTAATGCCTTTGTGTCATGGTCTACTAAAGCTTGAGTGACGGTCTCTGTGATCTGCTCAAGTTCGGATAAAATCAGCTCAGGATCTGGATTTCGAACTACGTTGTCCGCTTCACTCATATCAATCACCTGTGCTTACTTGAGAATATGTGCGCCAAGAATCTTTTGCGCTAGTGTGCCTGCGTCAACTGTGTAACTTCCGCTAGCGATTTGCTGCCGGATCTTCTCTAATTGTTGTGTGCGAGTCGTAGCATTTGGTTTACTCGATACACGTTCGGTGTTTGTCTCGTTGCTAGATTCCCGGCTGCCTCCGATCGGTGCGATTGGAGACATGCTCTTAAGCGGATCTATGGATGATGGCTGCATCGTCCTTACCCCCTCACATACAACTACGGACATCTTTCGTCATTTTTTGCGTGCATTTGTCGTTTGTGCAAGATTTATTTTCAAGGAATCAATCGACCGCTTATACATGCGGGTGACCGTTGACACCGACACATCGAGCGCATAGGCGATTTCCGTAAAACTGTAGCCGTCCGTGTGGTATAGCGCCAGGACGATTTGTTCTTTTTCCGGAAGTTTTGTAATGAGGGTGGTGACATCCATCCAAAGTTCGGTGTCGACATGCTCCTCACCGGCGGTGATGTCAATGGCGTGATCGAGTTCCACGGTGTAAGGTTGGTCATAGGCTTGCAGTTGCGCCTTATAGGTGCGTGTGACTTTGACTGGGGTGGAATCGCGAAGTAAATCGCGCATGGCAAATTTAATATGTTGACGAAATAAAGCATCGATCGACGACGTATCGGTTAGTTCAGGAGTGCGCATACAATACTGCCACCAACGCATCTCGGCTGCAGACACTAAATCATCGCTGTCGATACTGGCGCTTTTACGAAAGCGTATAAGGCGGTACGCCAATCTTTGTATGTAGCGATGCTGCTCATCCGTGACCACGTGATTATCGAACAAGGGAAGTTCTCTCCTTGGAAGAGGGGTGCTCTTTATGTACATATACAAGTATCTAGCTACCGTAACCATAGCATATTTTAGCTAACGCCGTTGATTCGAAACTGTGGTATAATTTGTCCACAGTGAAGGGAGGAGTTCTACGATGAACATTCACGTTCGTGGAGAAAATCACCTAGATGTAACCCCTGCCTTGAAGCAGTATGTGGAAAAGAAGTTAGGGCGTATCGAACGTTATCTGGACAATCCTGCTGGCACTGATGTGGTAGTCACCATGTCCGTTGTAAAAGATGTCCATACGGTCGAAGTGATGATCGCGCTTTCGTCGGTGATGCTTCGTGCGGAAGAACGATCGAGTGATATGTATGCATCGATCGATTTGGTCATGGATAAATTAGAAAAACGATTGGATAAGTTTAAGCATAAGATCGATCAAAGAGCACTGCATCGTGCCAAAGATGATGTAGGCAAACTAAGGGATAGCAAGACACACCTGGTTGAAGAAGATCTTCAACATGTTGTTCGTGTTAAGGAATTTGAGATGAAGCCGATGGCACTTGATGAAGCGATTTTGCAAATGAATTTACTCGGACATGATTTTTTCGTTTTCTCTAATTCGGATTCAGAACAGGTCAATGTGATCTATAAAAGAAGAGATGGCCAGTATGGCTTGATTCAATCGCGTTAAGGCTTTGTAAAGCAGGCAACCCGGACGAGCGGCGAGAATAGGCTAGTAATGTAGGCTCTCGCTGCAAGTCTGGGGGGACGCAAATGGCCGTTATTTGGTGGATACTGCAGATTGTCTTGTTACTCGTGGTATGGAAAGTTGTTCACTTGTTGTTTTGGAACTTGCGTAAGATGTTGGCAAGCGCTTCACTGCTGCTCACGATGCTTGTGACCGCTGTTATTGCGATTTTAGGTGTGGTTCTCGCGCATGCAGTGCATGGGGACTGGTGGCTGACGATCGCGTTTGGCGTGATGTTGGGACTTGCGAACGGTGAATACGAGTATAATCGCAATCTCTCCAATTAATCTTGGTAACAAGAACAGATATTGCTTTGCACCTTGAGGCGGACAATGTTCGCCTCTTTATTGTGTCTATGCCGGAAAAGAGGTAAAATGATAACTCAGGATGTGCTTTCTCGGCGTTGAATCGAGAGGAGTGACGCCCTTGTTAGGGCTTGTTAAAAAGGTTGTCGCGGTCGGGAACGAGCGTGAGATAAAGCGTTTACTCAAAGTTGTCGATAAAATTCGATTATTGGAATCCCGTTATGAGGGCTTGTCTGACGAAGAGTTACGCGGTCAAACGGGGCTATTCAAAGAACGGCATGCGCAAGGTGAATCGCTTGATGCGATCTTGCCAGAAGCTTTTGCGGTCGTTCGTGAAGCCGCTAAACGCGTGTTGGGCATGCGTCATTTTGATGTGCAGATGTTAGGCGGTATGGTGCTTCACCAAGGTCGTGTCGCTGAGATGAAGACTGGTGAAGGTAAGACGTTAGTCGCAACGCTTCCAGCGTACTTGAACGCCATTTCAGGAAAGGGCGTCCATGTCATTACGGTCAATGATTACTTAGCCCGTCGTGATGCGGAATGGATGGGACAAGTTCATCGCTTTTTGGGACTCACAGTCGGCTTGAATGTTCACGATATGACGCATGAGCAAAAGCAAGAAGCGTACCGTGCCGATGTGACGTATGGTACGAACAACGAATTTGGTTTTGATTATCTGCGTGACAACATGGTCATGTCTGTACAAGAGATGGTACAGCGTCCGTTGAATTACGCGATTGTTGATGAAGTGGATAGTATCTTGATCGATGAAGCGCGTACACCTCTCATTATTTCAGGGCCTGCTGAGAAATCTACGGATATGTACTTTATGGCTGATCTTTTTGTTCGCTCGCTTACAGAAGAGGATTATAAGTTTGATGAAAAAGCGCGTAGCGCTAACCTCACGGATTCGGGGGCTCATAAAGCCGAACGGTATTTTCGTGTAGAGAATTTATTTGACCCAAGCCAGATTACGATTAATCACCACATCACTCAAGCATTAAAAGCGCATGCTTTGATGCATCGTGATAAAGATTATGTGATCATGGGTGAAGAAGTCGTGATTGTCGACGAATTCACAGGTCGTATGATGCAAGGTCGACGGTATAGCGATGGATTGCACCAGGCGATTGAAGCTAAAGAGGGCGTCAAGGTGCAAAATGAATCCAAGACGCTGGCGACGATAACCTTGCAAAATTATTTTCGTATGTACAAAAAGTTATCCGGTATGACCGGTACGGCGAAAACCGAGCAGCAAGAACTTGTTGAGATTTATGGCATGGATGTCGTGACGATTCCATCGAACAAACCGAATCAACGCCATGACTTTTCGGATGTTGTCTACAAGACGACCAAGGGTAAGTTTGAAGCGGCGGTGCGTGAGATTGAAGAACGGCACAAAAAGGGTCAACCTGTTCTGGTAGGTACGACATCGATTGAAAAGTCGGAATTGATTTCTGACATGCTAAAGCGTAAAGGCATTAAACACCAGGTGTTGAACGCTAAACATCATGAACGTGAGGCGGAAATTGTCAGTCATGCGGGTGAATTGAACCAGGTGACCATCGCGACGAACATGGCTGGTCGTGGTACAGATATTATCCTGAGTGAATCGGTATCCAATCTCGGTGGTCTGCATATCATTGGTACGGAGCGCCATGAAAGCCGCCGCATTGATAACCAACTTCGTGGCCGTGCAGGACGGCAAGGGGATCCGGGCTCATCGCAATTTTATCTTTCTTTACAGGATGATCTTATGCGGTTGTTTGGCTCAGAAAATATCATGGGCCTGATGGATAAGCTAGGTATCGAAGAGGATCAACCGATCGAGAATAAAATGGTGACAAAAGCGATTGAACGGGCGCAAAGTAAAGTGGAAGCGAGCAATTACGACATCCGCAAACATGTGTTGAAATACGATGATGTCATGAACAAACAACGTGAAGTGATTTATAAGCAACGTTTGCAAATTTTGCAGCAAGACCATTTGCGCGACGTGGTGGCGGGTATGGCACATGATCTTGTCGACTTTATGTTGCATACGTATTGCCCGGCGGATCAGATCCCAGAAGATTGGGATCTACCAGGACTTGTTGCGTATGGGGAAAATGTATTCTTGACGCCAGGGCGGGTGACGATCGATGAACTACGCCGCTTTGAACGCGATGAATTGCAGCGATTTCTCTATGATCAAGTCACGGTGGAGTACGACAACCGCGAGCAAGAGATTGGCGAATTTTTACGTGAGTTAGAGCGCATCGTTTTATTGCGTACCGTTGACGGTAAGTGGATGGATCATATCGATGCGATGGAGATGCTTCGTCAAGGGATTCACTTGCGTGCGTATGGACAGATCGACCCCTTAACTGCATACCAGCAAGAGGGATTTCAGATGTTTGAAGAAATGATTCATAGCATTCAAGAGGAAGTGGCGACCTACATTTTCAAGTCACAGGTGAGTATGCAAGAACAACCGCCCGAGACACCGCTTCCGTTATTCACGTCGAGTTGATGTTGACGTGATACAGATAGAAGCCGGGTCGGCTGCGTGCCGCCCCGGTTTTTTGGCGATATAAGAGGAGGAAAAAGAAAGTGGCAGAGACGTACGGCGAATTGAGACAGGTATTGCAAAGTATGGACCAGCGTTTGGCGGATATCGGGAGGTCTCTTTGACATTGCGGCCAAAAGTGCTCGCATTGCTGAATTAGAAG
>JAKACU010000080.1 GCA_021821185.1 Bacillota bacterium | reverse complement strand
GGCCGCGTTATGATCACGCCGATAAGACAAGATCGCGGTGTCGCTTGGGGTAGACACGCTGTGCCGCAAAGTATTGGCGATCTTTCCGATCTTTTGGCAACTCGGGGCATGACATACATCGATGACAGGAATCTTTGGTTATACGTCAATCGCGCAGTATGGGACAGCGTACGAAAGGACCTCGAAAAGACGGTATTTTGTAAAAAGGATGGTTATAGGGAAAGTAACTTGGAGGATATATTCATACGCTTTGCCAGACATAACACACAGAGTACTCGGCAAGTATTTTTTGAGATGATGCAAGAGGAATTTTCGGTCCGTTTGATCGCACAATGCTTCGGAATAAGAAAACGGTGGGTTTTTACAAAAAAAGCAGCGCGCCAGGTAATGTTCCAGGCACTGGCGATTGCGATGAATGAATCGTTAAGTAGGCAGCGGCAGCGCCATTTAGAACACGAACTATTTGCAACTGCGCCGCCTAACGAATACGTAGCAAAACTGCGTTCAAGCAACCCGGAAACGGCGATGCGTTATTTACAGCAGGTGTTTTCTTCGCGACAGGTTGAAGCGTGTGAGATCGATCCAATGCTTATCAACAATTTTTTTATCGTTTCTTTCGAGGATACGCCTATCGTCTTTCATCTTGGATTTACCATAGGCGGGGAAGTCGGTCGCACTGTCATCGATCGAGCATCTGCTAATAAAGCGGTGTATAAAGCAGATAAAGTCATTTTGCTTGCCTTAGGGTATATATCGGCCTCCGTGTTATCCTACGCTGATTCCATCGGTGTGCTCGTTCTCACCGAGGAGGCATTGGAACAACTTCTGGCGGACCACGAAAGCCGAGCTAAAGAGGCAATCTCGTTTACCCTGGTTGCCTCCGAAAAAAACACGGCCATGGGACTAGAACTAAATGTGTCGACGTAGTAAAATGTCTACCATTAGGTAGACATCATTCTAAACTATTCAAGGGGTGTATCGCGTGAGCGACGGGCGTCAATCGGGCCAAGAGCGGGTAAACCTGCGCGAAGCCGAAAACTTGTTGCGCAAGGCTGCCTTTGCAGCAACAGATCCATTCATTGCCTTGTCGGAGTCGTATCGCCGCACAGTACGCGAAGGGCGATTATCACCTTTCCTCATGGAAGATGAGGAAGACAAATAATGCAACGCAGGCGTAACTCGCCTGTCATCTTAATGTAAACGTTTCCATGTAAAGTAATTATTCTACCTTAGTTGGATCCCACGCTTCGCTCGGCCCAACCCACTCCATATCGCCATCCTTGAAGAATTCCTTTTTCCAGATAGGGACAATCTGTTTCAACCGCTTTATGGCATACTCACCAGCTGCAAAGGCATCTTTGCGATGTGCTGTGGCAACCCCAATGAGCACGCTGATTTCTGTGATGGCCAATTCGCCAACACGGTGCCAAATGGCTATTTTGACAATAGGCCACTTTGCCTTGCATTCGTCCATGACTTCTTTAAGTTTATTGACAGCCATTGTTTCGTACGCTTCATATTGTAAATGCGACGTCTGTCGGTTGCCGGTGAATTCTCGCACGGTGCCTGAAAAGACAACGACCGCGCCCGCTTTTGGATCGACAACTCGGTCATACATGGCTTGCAGATCCAAAACTTCTCGGACAATCGCAACATCGTGGTCATTTGCAAAGTGGGTCTCACTGCCGCCGCTGACTGGCGGGATGATGGCGATCACATCACCTTGCAAAATAGCGGTGTCTCTTTTACAGTACTCTTCGTTTCGTGCAAAATAGGATCTGGCAAGGATCATCCCTAGTTGCGGATAGTTCTTTATTAGTTGCGCTTCGATGTCTTTTATGGTAATTCGGCTATCATCTGGCAGCGATAAGGACACGGTTGACGTTCCTGCAGTTTCTGCCACGGACGCAAATAGCTGGACGATGATGTCCATGGTATAGATCACTCCCTTAAGCTTAGCCTCAAGTATAACCTTTATGAAAGGGGATTGCGATGACGTACATCACACGCCATAAACGAACATGGTATACTACACAAGGATACACGCGGGAGGATATGCCATGGAAAATGACCGTATAACAAGGCAAGAACTTACTCATTTTGATGAGACCGGGCGAGCGCGTATGGTGGATGTAGGACTTAAATCAGCTACAGCACGCGTGGCCATTGCACGTTCAATCATTTCCATGCAAGAAGAGACACTGCGTATGGTGCGAGAAGGCTCTGTGGCAAAAGGTGATGTTCTTGCCGTCGCACAAGTAGCCGCTGTGATGGCAGCAAAGCGTACGTCGGACGTAATACCCATGTGCCATCCCATTCTTATAACGGGTGTTGATGCAGCGTTTGCCTTTCCCGATGACACGACGCTGATGCTTGACGTGACAGTTGGTACAACGGGTCCCACTGGAGTGGAGATGGAAGCACTGACAGCAGCGGCCATTGGGGCATTGACAGTATATGACATGTGTAAAGCAATCGATCGAGCTATGTCTATAACGTTTTTAGGGTTGCTTGAAAAAGACGGCGGCAAAAGCGGCCACTTTGTTCGTCAACAAGAAAATGGGAGGGTTTAACATGCCTGAGATGACACAACAAGCGGCGATTGTGATCGTCAGTGACAGCGCCTACGACGGAGAGCGCGAAGATGCTTCCGGCCCGCGTTTATCCCTGGCCTTACAAGAACTGGGTTTCACAGTTATTGCACAATCGATTGTTCCTGATGAAAAAGACATGATCGTATCCACGTTACTTGATCTCGTAGCGTTTGAGACGCCGCTTGTCATTACGACAGGCGGTACCGGTCTAGGACCGCGTGACGTTACACCAGAAGCTACACGCGCGGTAATGGAAAGAGAGGTTCCTGGACTTGCTGAGGAGATTCGCCGACAAGGGCTTAATCATACGCGCTTTTCCCTGTTGTCGCGTGGGGTAGTCGGCGTCCGGGACAAAACTCTTATCGTAAACCTGCCCGGAAATCCTGACGGTGCTGTTGATTCCTTACACGCAGTCGCCGACGTCTTGCCACATGCCCTAAAGGTACTGCAAAGCCCGATTTTTCAACATGATGATAAAGAAACGCCGTGAGGCAACTGCCACTCTATCATTTCATCCAATCGGGCCGTTTCACTTGTCCGCGCTTTTTTGCCCGATGATAGATAAAGCCGCCCAAAAATGCTGTGCCTAATCCGGCAAGCAGGATGCCAAGCACAAAGCGCCACCATTGCCCGGGCATACCAATCAGAGCGTTGAAGATACCGATACGAAGAAGGTTAATCCCTTCACCCGCCAAAAGAAATACAGCGATAAGGATCGCCCAAGAGAGTAGTGTACGAATTGTTTTCGCCTTCTTTGTATGTGCTTTTTATACTATAATCCTGTATGCGCGTCGGCTCAAGGAATAGGCAAGATGGATGATTTCTACTGGTTTAATCCTGTTTCGTGTAATCATAGCTTTTCGTGGGCTATAATTTGGGAAGATGTATACACCGTGCGAGATGTTGTTATGCCTAAAGGCAGAAATGAGGTGTGCATGTGGCACAAACATATGATGTCGTTGTGCTAGGCGGAGGGACAGGCGGTTACGTCGCGGCCATTCGCGGGGCGCAACTTGGCCTGAAAGTAGCGGTAGTGGAAGCTGATAAACTTGGGGGAACATGTTTGCATCAGGGGTGCATTCCATCCAAAGCGCTATTGCGTTCTGCGGAGGTGTTTGTTGCGGCGCAAGATGACGACTTTGGCGTTATAGCTTCCGATATCCGGTTTGATCTTAAAAAAGCTATGGCACGAAAGCAGCAGATCGTAGATCAGTTGCATAAAGGCGTACAATTTCTCATGAAAAAATATGATATCGACGTGATATCAGGGTATGGACTCGTGATGGGGCCGTCGATCTTTTCTCCGACGTCTGGTGCTGTCCGCGTAGAGCATGCAGACGGAGAGTCTGAGATTTTGTCTCCTCGCCATACGGTAATTGCTACGGGATCGAGACCACGTGAACTACCTGACTTGCCGTTTGACAAAAAGTGGGTTATTTCGTCCGAACAAGCATTAGCCTTGACCGATTTGCCGTCAACGATACTGATTATCGGAGCCGGCGCTATTGGCACGGAATGGGCCTCTATGATGGCCGATCTGGGTGTGAAAGTTACTCTGATTGAAGCATTGCCGCGTATTTTAGCGCAAGAAGATGAAGATGTCTCGGCTGAACTTGCCCGCGCGTTAAAAAAACGCAAAGTCACCATTTTGACGAATGCGACGGTGGATGCAGCTTCAGCGCAAGAACAAGACGGCAAACGCATGATTGATGTCGTGCAGGGGGAGCGCCGTGACACGGTGCAGGCCGACCTTATCCTGGTAGCCATCGGCCGTACGGCAAATGTCGACAATATCGGGCTTGAAGCTACAGGTGTAGTTGTTGATAAAGGCGTAATCCAGGTTAACGAATTCATGCAAACAGCGGAGAAAGCGATCTATGCTATCGGGGATGTTATCGGCGGTTTGCAATTAGCTCATGTGGCTTCCCATGAAGGCATTGTAGCCATGGAAACCATCGCGGGGCTTGCGCCAAATCCGCTTGATTATCTTGGCGTCGCTCGTTGCACGTACAGCCGTCCAGAAGTGGCCAGTGTTGGCCTTACACAAAGTGAAGCGCAAAAGCAGGGAAGAAAAGTAAAGACGTCGAAGTTTTTCTTTCGAGCGAACGGAAAAGCTTTAGTGTATGGCGAAGCAGAAGGCTTTACTAAAGTGGTCGTTGACGAAGCAAACGATGACTTGCTTGGTGTACATATTGTTGGGCCTCATGCAACGGATTTAATTTCTGAAGCGGCACTTGCCAAGCTGCTTGATGCTACACCATGGGAACTTGGACAACTGATTCATCCGCATCCCACACTTTCTGAGGCATTGGGGGAAGCGGCTCTTCTTGCTGATGGAAGGGGGATTCATGGGTGAAAGGAGATACCAAACTGTTGAGTCGTCACCAAGAAGTCGGTTTAACCGATGAACAAGTGTTGCGTATGTACGAAGTCATGCTCACTGCGCGTTTGGTCGATGAACGCATGTGGCTGCTGAATCGGTCCGGAAAAATTCCTTTTGTCGTTTCGTGTCAAGGGCAGGAAGGACCACAAGTTGCTGCAGCCTTTGCGATGGCTCCGAGCGTTGATTACGCAGCACCGTACTATCGTGACTTAGGTCTTATTCTGGCGTTTGGACAAACCCCCCGGGATATTTTGCTGCAGATGTTTGCACGCGCAGAAGATCCCAACAGCGGCGGACGACAAATGCCAGGGCACTATGGTTCCAAAGCGCATCATATTTTAAGCGGTTCAAGTCCTGTTTCCACGCAGATTCCTCATGCTGTGGGCATGGCACTTGCGGCAAAAATGCGCAAGGAACCGTATATCACCTATGTGTCTTTTGGGGAAGGATCAAGCAATCAAGGTGATTTCCATGAAGGATGCAATTTCGCCGGCGTTCATAAGCTGCCTGTGATTTTCTTTTGTGAAAACAATCGCTATGCCATTTCTGTTCCATTGCAAAAGCAGATCGGTTGCCAACACGTGGCGGATCGCGCGGCAGGCTACGGATTTCCGGGCGTAGTTGTTGATGGCAACGATGTACTGGAAGTCTACCGCGTCATGAAAGAGGCTGTTGCTCGGGCGAGACTTGGACTTGGTCCTACGCTCATTGAGGTAGAGACCTATCGGCTCACCCCGCATTCGAGTGACGATGATGATCGTGTCTATCGTTCCAAAGAAGAAGTGGACGATGCGAAGCGTCGCGATGCTATTGCTGTTTTTCGCACCTATCTGGAAAATGAGGGCATACTCACGCCGGAACGGGAAGGATCCTTGCGTGAACGTATTATCAAAGAGGTCAACGAGGCAACGGCTTATGCGGAAAATGCCCAAGACCCTCCGCCGGAAAGTACTCTGTTGCACGTGTACGCGAATTGAGGAGGTACGATTGTGACGGTCAAGTTGTATATTGACGCTATTCGCGATGCTATGGTGCATGAGATGCGCCGTGATGCGTCTGTGTTTGTGATGGGTGAAGACATCGGCGTTCGCGGGGGCGTATTTCGGGTTACGCAGGGTATGCTGGAGGAATTTGGTGAAGATCGGGTCATGGACAGTCCGCTTGCCGAATCAGGCATTGTGGGCGTAGCTGTGGGTGCAGCTGCCATGGGATTAAAACCGATCGCTGAAATTCAATTCGTTGATTTTATTTTACCTGCTGTCAATCAGATTATCAGCGAAGCGGCAAAAATGCGGTATCGCTCAAACAATGACTGGACGTGCCCGCTTGTGGTGCGCGCGCCGTTTGGCGGCGGTGTACACGGTGCGTTGTACCATTCGCAAAGCATGGAGGCGATGTTTTATCACATCCCTGGCTTAAAGGTGGTCATTCCTTCCACAGCTGCGGACGCCAAAGGCCTCTTGATTTCTGCCATTCGTGATCCTGACCCTGTGTTGTATTTTGAACACAAGGGAATGTATCGATCGATTCGTGATGATGTTCCGGATGGGGAGCATATCGTGCCTATTGGCACAGCGGCTATACGAAGAGAAGGCACGGACATCACGGTCATTACTTACGGCTTAATGGTTCATTATGCTCTGGAAGCGGCGCAAGCGCTAGAAAAAGAGGGTATTTCAACGCATCTTTTGGACTTGCGATCCATCTTGCCCTTGGATCGAGAAGCGATTGTCGCTGCGGCAAAACAAACCGGCAAGGTTTTGCTTGTTCACGAAGACAACAAAACGGGCGGTGTTGGCGCAGAAGTGGCTGCCATTATTGCGGAAGAAGCATTATTTGATTTGGATGCCCCCATTGCTCGACTGTGCGGTCCGGATGTTCCGGCTATGTCGTTCAATGCTGGGATGGAGCGGTTTTACATGTTGAATCCAACAAAGATTGCGAAGGCCATGCGTGCCTTAGCGGCGTTTTAATCGAACGACAAGGCTCAAGGAGAATGACGATGGCGGATGTATTGATGCCAAAGCTTGGCGAAAGCGTGACAGAAGGTACGCTTGGGCAATGGTTGAAGCGGGTGGGTGACGCGGTGCAAAAGTACGAGCCGCTTGTCGAAGTGGTGACAGACAAGCTAACCGCCGAAATCCCTTCTGATGTAGACGGCGTATTATCCGAGATTCTCGTTGGGCAAAACCAGACCTTTGCCGTCGGTACGCTGATCGCTCGTATCACCACAGATCAAGAGAGCGCTGTACAGGTTCCTCCTCAGGTGACTGAAGTGGCGTCTGAAGCTGCCGGGGTTGCGGCTCCTGCTGTCTTCAGACATGAGGACACTCGCACAGTAACTGGATCGGCGGGTAAACGATATTCACCTGCCGTGCGAAAACTCGCTGCAACCCACCAGATCGATCCTTCGTCCGTCCAGGGTACTGGTTTGGGAGGGCGCGTTACGCGAAAAGATGTTTTAAGGGCGGTGGCAAATCCCATTCAGGCTCCGCAGGCCGATCAGGTGATACATAATGCGCCGGCAAAAACCGATCCAGTCTCTTTTCACGATGCAGTGAGTGAGACTAAGGTTGCCATTACGCCGATTCGCCGGACAATTGCCCGTCGTATGACAGAAAGTGCACGTGACATTCCCCATGCATGGATGATGGTTGAAGTGGATGTTACGAAAATGGTTCGTTTGCGTGAAAAGCACAAACGTGTATTTAAGGAAAGAGAAGGCATCGATTTGACGTTTTTCCCGTTTTTTATGAAGGCTGCGATAGAGGCGTTAAAGGCTTATCCTATGGTGAATTCCACCTGGACCGACGACAATATTATCATGCATAAAGATGTCAATTTGTCCATTGCCGTTGCAACCGAAGATGCCCTGGTAGTACCGGTTATTCACCAAGCTGATCGCATGAGTATTTCCGGATTGGCTTTTGCCGTGTCCGATTTAGCATCACGCGCTCGACTTGGCAAATTGACCTTGGATGATGTGCAAGGCGGAACATTTACACTGAATAACACGGGAGCATTTGGCTCGATTCAGTCAAAACCGATTATCGATGCCCCGCGGGCCGCGATTGTCTCGGTGGAATCCATTGTGAAACGGCCTGTTGTCGTTGATGGTGATGGCATTGCTATACGATCGATGGTGAATCTCTGCATAAGTATTGATCACCGCGTTTTAGATGGGCTGATCACAGGCCGCTTTATGCGTCACATTAAAGAGAGACTGGAATCCATGGACGAAAGCACGAGCTTGTATTGATCGTGTTTTTCGACAGTGATTCGGTGAGGTGGTAATCATTATGTCAAC
>JAKACU010000079.1 GCA_021821185.1 Bacillota bacterium | reverse complement strand
GACGGAAATTATGTGCCAAATGATACGTTATTCACTGAGAGAATGCGGCGTATGGGTATCGTCACAGGCCCCAATATGGCTGGCAAGAGCACTTATATGCGCCAAGTCGCTCTCATTGTGATTCTCGCTCAGATGGGGTCATTTGTACCAGCAAAGTTTGCTCGTATTGGTATCGTCGACAAAGTGTTTACGCGTGTTGGCGCTTCAGACGATGTCTCGGCAGGCCTGAGTACCTTTATGGTAGAAATGACAGAGTCGGCTGAAATTTTGCGAGATGCTACACCGCGGAGTTTGCTTTTGCTCGATGAAATTGGTCGAGGAACCGCGACGTATGATGGAATGAGTATCGCACAGGCAATGATTGAGTATCTGCACGATCATATTCATGCTCGTACATTGTTTGCTACGCATTATCATGAACTTACGGTCCTTGCTACACGTCTGGAAAATGTATTTAACTTATCCGTGTCTGTTTCTGAGCGTGACGACCAGATCGTCTTTTTGCACCGCATCGTAGAACGTCCGGCGGATCGTTCCTATGGGATCCAAGTGGCGTTACACGCTGGTGTACCACGATCGGTTACGGAACGGGCTAAAGTTATTTTGGCGGAACTTGAATCGAATGTTTCCTTGAGGGAAATCACCTTTGAACAAATGGCGGCAACCTTTGAGGAGTCAAACTATACCGCGATCCTGGAAGAAATTATCGCTTGTCCGTTGGATGATTTGACACCAAAAGAAGCCTTGTCGCGTCTGTATGTTTGGCAAGAACAATTGCGACAAACAAGGGGGTGATTATTTTGGGACACATCCAGGTACTTGATGATTTGGTGTCCAATCAGATTGCAGCAGGTGAGGTGGTGGAACGACCGGCCTCCGTCGTCAAAGAGTTAATCGAAAATGCTATCGATGCCAAGGCACATCGTATCATCATACGAATCACAGACGGTGGCATGACGTCTATTGAAGTTGTTGATGATGGTTTTGGCATCGCGGCAGATGAGGTAGAACTGGCTTTTGTAAGGCATGCTACAAGTAAGCTTCGTGCGATTGACGATTTGCGAAAGATTCACTCTCTTGGGTTTCGGGGTGAAGCATTACCTTCCATATCTTCCGTAAGTAACGTTGTCATCCGGACACGAGAGAAAGATCAAGAAGGCGGTTTGCTACTTCAATTTCACGGTGGGCTACTTACAAAGCGAGAAGAAGTGGGTTGTCCTGTCGGTACAAGGATGATGATAACCGATCTCTTTCATAATACCCCGGCGCGACTTAAGTTCGTGCGTTCGTTGCAAACCGAAACGGGTCATGTGGCGGATGTTGTTAGCCGCGCAGCCGCTGCACGGCCCGACATCGCTTTCGTTGTCGAATCCGATGGAAAAAGGCACATGGAAACTCCCGGCGACAGTATGCTCACATCGGTGTTTGCTTCCGTGCATGGTGTGTTAGCGACAAAATCAGCTCTCGCGATTTCTTTGGATCATCCTGATTATATGATGAGAGGGCTAATTTCACTTCCGGAATTTTCAAAGTCGACGCGCAATGCGATGTGGTTTTCGATAAATGGTCGCCCGATTCGGAGTCTCGCTTTAGGTAACGCCATCTTAGATGGGTATTATACGACCTTGCCAAAAGGCAGGTACCCTTTAGTGATGATGAATATTACGATGGATCCTAACTTGGTGGATGTAAATGTACACCCGAGCAAACTTGAGGTTCGTTTTAGTGAGGAAAAAGATGTTCGAGATATTTTGACACGAGCGGTGAAGGAGGCACTTCAAGCTGGATTTGCACCGCCTACCGTGACGATGCCTGACTCTCATGAATGGGAACAATTTCCCGTGCGCGAGGCAGTCAGCCTTTATCAAGACACTGCTCTTCGTATGCCATCACGTGATCATGCACATGTTACACCATCGGAAAACCCTTTGTCATCGTCTCAACTTGCTATGGTCTTGCAAGAACCGGCTGCTACTACCGTTGAATCCAGGGAGCCTAGTGACCCTAGGGAGCCTCCGGTAACTGCTAAAGCCATACGCAAAGGGCAAATTCGAGCGATTGCGCAAGCTTTGCAGATGTATATCGTCGCGCAAGACGGTGATACCGTCTATCTAATCGATCAGCATGCGGCCCATGAAAGGGTACTGTATGAGAAATTTCGTCGGTCGTTTCAGGAACGAGGAACGTTTTCCTTGCCGTTACTTGTGGCAATGACTATCGACTTGCGGGCACATGAGGTACAAATTCTTGAAAAATACGCGGATAAAGGACAAGCGTTCGGTCTTGTCTATGAACGATTTGGGGACACATCCATCGTTATTCGCGGGATTCCCCACATTTGGGAAGGTCTCGATGTGCATCGCTTGGTCAATGACTTTTTAACAGATTTGCTTGAAGAACGTGATCTTGATTCGATGTTAAAAATGGAAGACCGTTTGATTATGCGCGCTTGTAAAGCGGCTATCAAAGCCAATCAGACGTTGAGTATCATGGAAATGAATGCCCTTTTAGACGCTTTATCTATGCTTGAAAATCCATTCACATGCCCGCATGGACGTCCCACGGCAGTCATTTTGACGCGCCAACAACTGGAACGGGAGTTTAAGCGAAGTCTATGACACATATACTTGATCTCAAACCGCTGACGGATGCATGGGGTACGCGGATTTTATTGAATGATCTCGCTATGACGGAAGCAGCAGATGCGCTGCCAACTGATGCACGCCATGCATGTGACGTGGCAGAGACGCTAGGCGTGCCCTATGTACCACGCAAGAAACGTTCCTTGCCGCGTATGTTTTTTGAACAGCAGATTACGTATATTGTTGTCGAACACCGTTCAAGGGCTTTATCTTTGCACAAAATAGACGATCCGAACAACAAGTTCATCTATCATCCGGGTATTTCGTTATTACGTGCAAAAGCTATGCAACGTGGTGAGCGAGATAAATTATTGAAACTTGCTCATGTCGAACCAGGTGATACTATTTTTGATGGCACGGCCGGGCTTTGTTCCGATGCTCTGATGTTTTCTCTTGCCGTCGGTGAAAGGGGACTGTGCATCGCCCTTGAGGCAAGTCCCTATGTGGCATTTGTTGTAGCTCATGGATTACAGACTTACGACACAAGTTTACCTGATTTGCAAGCGGCCATGCGTCGGTTGCGCTTGGTTTGTGATCGGTCGCAGGATGTATTTAAAAAATTGCCTGATCGATCGGTCGATATCGTGTATTTGGATCCTATGTTTGAGCAGGCGATAAAACGTTCTGCAGCTATGGCATCATTAAGACCATTTTCGTTGGCTGAAACCTGGACGACACGAGACATCATGGAGGCACGGCGCATTGCTCGAAAGACAGTCGTTATCAAAGCTCGGCGACATACGGACTGGGTGCACACGTTGCCAGGTTTTGTTATGGCGCCTGGGCGGGGATCAACGACCTATGCTGTAGCTACTTGTACGTAAAAGGAGGTGTCTAGGCATTTGTCTAAACTGCCAGTCATCTGTGTTGTCGGTCCGACAGCAGTCGGCAAATCTGATATGGGCCTTGAACTTGCCAAGCACTATAACGGAGAAGTCATTTCAGCTGATTCCATGCAAGTCTATCGCCATATGGATATTGGGACGGCAAAACTGCCTGTCCTAGAACAACAGGGAATCGTTCACCACATGATTGACGTGGTCAGTGCGCTTGACACATTCACGGTGCACGACTATGCGGCGATTGCACGACCTATCTTGCAAGATATCCATGCACGCGGACGATTGCCTATCATAGTCGGTGGTACAGGATTGTATGTACGCGCCTTAATCGATCATTTTGATTTCACGCAAACCAAGCGCAACATGCGTTTGCGTGAACAACTCGCCAGCGAGGCAAGAGAAGCAGGAAGTGGAATATTGCATGAACGGCTGCAAAAGCTTGATCCCGTGTCTGCAGCTCGTATTCATCAGAATGATGAAAGGCGCCTCATTCGTGCTTTAGAAGTCGTCCTGGAAACGGGTCAACCGATGTCAAAGAGCTATCAGGGTGAAGAGTCACCATATACTCCGATACTTCTCGGTTTTACTATGGAACGTTTACGGCTGTATGCACGCATTGATCAACGTGTGCATGGGATGATCGATCAAGGATTGGTTGCAGAAGTGGAGGCATTGCTTTCTATGGGTTGTACAGCAGCGCACACTTCCATGCAAGCCATTGGCTACAAAGAATTGACGGGATACTTAGCGGGGGATAGCTCTCTTGACCAAGCTGTGGAAGCCATTTGTCAGGCGACGCGCCGTTATGCGAAGCGTCAGCTTTCCTGGTTTCGCGCAGATCCACGAATTCAGTGGTATGAGACGCCGGAAGATGGTATGATAAATAAGAATTTCTTACTGCAGATCCGGCAAACTATAGAGCAGGTGTTACCATAAAGGGTAAGTCACACTCTGCACAGTTGTGTAATTTGCTCGATTATTTGGGGGGCCTACTGTGACGGCGGGTAAAACGATCAACATTCAAGATAGCTTTTTAAATCAGATCCGCAAAGAGAACATCCCGGTGACTGTATATCTTGTCAATGGATTTCAGATCCGTGGAGTTGTCAAAGGGTTTGACAACTTCACTGTTGTCATTGAATCCGAGGGTAAACAACAGTTGATCTATAAACATGCGGTTTCAACGTTTACGCCTAGTCGTAGCGTTCGATTTGACATGGAGTAGGCATGGTACGACAGGAAGAAGCTTTGGATGCTATTGTACGCAGGCAACATCATACGTTGCTTCTTCAAGTTGGAACGTGCTTTTACAGCTTTGATCGAACAGGGCGTTTTTTATTTCTCTCTGATACAGGTCGTGCCATTCGGCGGGGGCTGGATCATCGCATGGTGGAGTCGTCTATGATGCGACCGAATATTTGGCGGACATATCATGATTTGTCGGAGGAACAAAAACACGCCCTGCTGTCGTCTGTGTACCACCATGTTGAAACTCTGTTGCAACAGCCACAAGTGCCTGAAAGAGCGTGGTTACAGCGTATTGTATCTTGGCAGGGTGGCCGAAATCTTAAGCAGGATTATGATGCGTTTTACGACGTTTATAAGCGTGTCAGTATTTTGCCGCCAGATCAATATAAGGCTTTGTTCGTCCAACTTGCTGAAGGATGTTCCTACAATCGATGTGCATTTTGTGATTTTTACCAAGATCGTTCGTTTCATGTGAAAACGTCCGAGGAACTGAAAGAGCATGTGGAAAAGTTAAAACGATTTTTTGGCGAAAGATTACAAGATCGCGATCAAGTCTTCCTTGGTGATGGCAATGCGCTCGTGGTTGCGCAAGACCAATTAGTGGAAGCCTTGTATATGTTGCGCCATGAACTTTCAGAACTGCCATCCAATTTTACCTTTTCTACGTTTATGGACACGTTTCATGTTGATGACAAGACATTTGAACAATTGCAAACGATTCGCCAACTGGGATTGGTGAATGTTTATGTGGGTTTAGAGACAGGCTATAATGCATTGCGACGTGCACTGAAAAAACCAGGTTCATCAGAAGAAGCGGCAGAAGCCATTTCTGTCTTGAAAAGGGCAGGTTTTTATGTTGGCGTCATTGTTTTAATCGGCGTAGGCGGTGATCCATATGCCGTTGATCATCGGATGCATACCCTTGACCTTTTGGCCCGCTTGCCCTTGAATGAAAAGGACATCATTTATTTATCACCTTTTGTGGATCCTGATAATGTACATTATCATCAATGGATACGTACGCAGGGGATCGTTCCTTGGAATAAACAACAGATTTTTGAGGAATTGCAACGCTTTAAGCAAGGCCTCTATACGTTGACAGGGAAACCGAAGGTTACTTTGTATTCGATCGAAGAACATTTGTATTGACGTCGGTATCTGGTCTGTGTTATATTACTATTGTTGTTGTTGTTGTCTTGCCAACGTAGCTCAGTAGGTAGAGCAACTGACTTGTAATCAGTAGGTCGCGGGTTCGACTCCTGTCGTTGGCTCCAAAGAAAACTGCATAAGATCAAGCAACACGGATAGTAGGCTGGAAACAGCTTGCCATCCGTGTTGCTTTTTTGTGTGCGTGAATATACAGTTCAATCCATTGTCTTAATACGGGCTCGTTGGTGATACGACAATATTATAGGGAATATGTTACAATTGTTTTAGGAAAGGCGGTGGACCTACAATGGAAAATGGTAAGGGTTTTAACCTGTCCCAATTCAACAATTAAAAAGTACTTTAGACCAACACCGCCCATTTACTCCTGAAATGACTAAAAACCTGCAAGACTATTTGCTTGTGGAATGGACGTATCATTCTAATTCCATCGAAGGGAATACGCTCTCAAAAACGGAAACTAAAATTATTTTGGAAGACGGTATAACTATTGGCGGAAAAACGGTTCGAGAACATCTAGAAGCTATTAATCACAAAGAAGCTATTTTATTTTTAGAAGATCTAGTTAAAAACGAACAAGATATTACGCAGAGAGTCATCCGAGAACTACATGGTACCATTTTACGTGGTATTGATGCTAAAAATGCAGGTATATATCGGAAACAAAATGTATTGATTAGTGGTGCAACGCACATTCCACCTGATGCTACGAAAGTTACCGAACTAATGGAGGGGCTAGTTCAATGGTACCATGACAACGAAACGGTGCTTCATCCTGTGATTCGTTCCAGTATTTTGCATAGCGAGTTTGTCAAAATTCACCTTTTTATCGATGTAACGGTCGTACTGCACGATTACTCATGAATTTGAATTGCATGAAATCGGGTTATCCACCTGTTATCATTCGAAATGATCAACGCTTAAAGTATTATGAAACACTTGATAAAGCACATGTTTCAGGAATTTACGATGATTTTATCAAATTGATTAACGATCTTTTGGTGGATACGCTGAATTTCTACTTAAAAATACTTGGGACGAATTAATCTATGAGTCATAATCCTAACAATTCTAATATACTATAAAGATTGTATGAAAAAATAGTATATCTGAATACTGGATAATCAATCCCGTATATTAATGATATAATTTCCAAAATTCACCTCATAATATCGGTATGACGTAAATCATACAATCGTATGGATGGTAAATCGGCTCCTTTGAGAAGTAGTTTAACGTAACGATTTTAGATTGTTATAGTCTAGTGGTTCTCCGTTGGTCGCAATAAATACGAAATCATAATCATGATACGTCTCTTTATACTTCGTTTTGTATTGATTTTGAATTTGTGTATATTCGGCAAGTAGTTTTGCGGTAGTTTCCGTCAAACGGATGGTGTTACAGATGTATCATCCGAAAACTGACGGTGTTTATTGTCCAAGTAATGACGGGTATCTTGTCCGAAAGAAAGACGCTATTTTGGGAGGATCCCTGATCCTCCCAAAATAGCGTCTGGATTACAGTTCTATGGTTACGGTATACTGGTACTTCTCAATCAAGGCCAATGGTACTTTATCCACGATGACATATCGGGTCATTCCTAGCTCCTGTCTGCCATCCAACTTTTGCAAGTTGATATGAAGCTAATAACCTCTCCAAGGCGAACTGAACCACTTGTCTTTTTCCTTCAACGACCCAATGCCCTAACTCATCATCATAGATGTCATGTTCCGTTCCTGCGTACATCAAATGGCGTTGAATGAATTCTCCGACCTGAGCTCGATCATGGTGAGATAGTTTATACTGCAGGTCAATGCGCTGACGCATCGCTGCATACGCCTGTAGTATCAAGCGATCCCACAGTTCGCTTTGTTCTGCTAAGATTAATGCCATAGTTTGCACGTTCATCTTTAAAATTTAATAAAAACCTTACTTCCTCCAACATCTCTCGATCGAGGAGATGCGCTTTATCGATGATCACGACAGGTTGCAAATGGTGAATATCACGCATCAGTTCAATCTGCCGGTGTAACTGGCGTTTTGCATTCCCACGGTAGAATTTCGCTTCGTGGTCCAGTTGTTCCAATAACCCTTTGTAAAAATTGCGACGCATCGGACTTTATCATTCATCTTGGCGATACAAAAGAAATCTCACCAGACTGGTTTCTCGACAGTCTGCTAGTGGGGCCCTGCAATAGAAATTCTCTAAAGAAAACATGTTCGTCCGTGATAATGAAATTGAGTTATATGTCAGTGTGGCCGTGAATTTTACGTTGATAAGAATATTTCAGGTTTTCAGGTTTTTCAGATTTAATATATTGACTTACTGTGTTTTTGTGATTAATATATACACGAATGCAACCAAAAGTTTATCATAAAGTGCTATTATATGATTATTAATAGTTGGGAGGTATGATTTGAAGATCACCATGTGTAATTAAAGAATCAACGCAATTAAGTAATCGCTTACTTTCGAGTTTG
>JAKACU010000078.1 GCA_021821185.1 Bacillota bacterium | reverse complement strand
ATCCAACTGCTGGTGATGAACCTGGAGAGGAGGTTACGGCTTCTTTTTTGTCACAAATTCTGTCCACTCTTTCTAATCATCCGTGAGGAAACCGGGTTGGCCGTTTAGTGCCGTTAAGCAGTCCCTAGGTAAACGCGCTAGCGGTTGCGGCGCTGGGTTGCATTATCTGGCAGTTTCGCCAGAAGGAGATATTTATCCTTGCCATCAATTCGTGGGCAATGATACGTTTCGTATGGGCAGTGTATTTGTTGACGAAAAGAAGGCTGAGCTCGTTACCGTTTTTAAGCAAGCCAATCTCAATATCAAAGAAGCTTGTCAATCTTGCTTTGCCCGATATTTTTGTAGCGGAGGATGTCATGCAAATCACTGGGTGCTCAATCATGACATACTGCAACCAGATCATCTTTCATGTGAACTCATTCGTAAGCGTCTGGAATGTGCGCTTTTTTTAGCTGTAACGAATTAAGCGATAAGACGTGAACCACTTAGATGAACAACAAAGTGTATTATCAGTGACTCTGGAAGTTCATTTCTAACAAAACTTGATCGAAAATCCGCCTCCTTCTCGGTTCTGCCAAAGGATAGAGAAGGAGGCACAGTTTTTGAATGATCAATAACCTGATTGTAGGGCGAAATTCAGCCTACCTACTAGTAATCATTGGTTGTGCAATCATTGATGCTCGTGACAATAGGGTGTTCCTTTTCTATGTTGATATGACTATCGAGTGCGAATGGACTCCAATCTATGGGGCTTTCTGTGCCAGAGACCATGCTGGTTACGATTTCTCCCGTGATCGCTGATAAGAGAATTCCCTTTCGAAAATGTCCTGTAGCTAAGATTACATTCTGCCATTCTCTTACTGGACCAAGAATCGGTTTGATATTTGGATTTCCAGGACGAAAACCAGCCCATGTACGGATAAAAATAGCTTCTCGCATATCAGGTACCATGGATACAGCAATGTTATATAGAGCCTGGATTCCTTGCACCGTCGTTTCCTTGTTAAATCCGACCTCTTCTTGTGTCGCTCCAACCAAGATACTTCCGTCGCGTTTTGGAATTAAATAACACTTTTCAGCAAATACAGACCTGTGTAGAACTTTCTTGCGTAACTGAGCAGAAAAACATTGTCCCTTTACTGGATACACATGAAGCGATAGGCCTAAAGAGGATGCGAGTTGTTCACTCCAAGAACCTGTAGCCAAAATCACCTTGTCTGCTGTATATTCTCCATCTGCAGCCACTACGCCAGTCACACGGTTGCCAACTGTGATTAGACGTAGTACTGGATTATTTTCGAAAAATTGTGCACCGTGAAGCACCGCGCCACGATGAAATGCCTGAGTCAATTTCGCATTATTCACCTGATGGTCATTGGGAATATAGATACCTCCCAATAATTCTTCAGATAATAGCGGTTCTAATGCGCGAAGTTCACTCGTAGAATGCCACTCGATGGATTGTCCAAGATTTTGTGCCCACTCGCATTTTCTAACCAATGCTTGTTGTTCTAACTCTGTTCGTGCGACTCCAACGAGTCCCGACGTAACATATTCAATATCGATTCCGGTTTCAGCCAATAACGTTTCAGCCAACACGGGAAATCGTGTTTGGCTTGCTAAACACAATTCAACAAGTGGACCTGGTGCATCAGTTTCCATCATGGCCCCAAGAATTCCTGCAGCGGCCAGTGAGGCTTCTTGTCCAATTTCACCGCGGTCGAACACGAAACATGAAATGCCTTTTAGGCTTAGGTGATAGGCAATGGATAATCCAATGACTCCTCCTCCGACAATGATGACGTCTACGCTTTTATCAGAACTCATGAACATGTCACTCTCCTAAACATAACTATCGAATATGACTAACATAAACATTAGTATATACACCTTAGATGTCGATGAGGCAAAGTAGGGCAAAAGTTTTGTGAACGAATGAACATTTGTCGAATGCTTGGAAGGCAGCGTATTCGAAACTGCATACTTAAACTTGATTTAGGAATCGTGATATGATAGTAATATAACATAATATTATTTAATCTTCAGGTGCCCGAATTGGGAGAATAGGGAAGTTCAATTACAAGGAACGCGGAGCCCGCCACTGTAAACGAGGAGCTGCTACAAGGCCACTGGATCATCCGACTGGATTGTCTGGGAAGGCGTAGCAAGCGATGAATCGTAGCCAGGAGACCTGCCTGAAGAGTTATCCTATTGGGGATTGGCATGACCTCAACTCGTTAGAGTTGGGGTTTTTTACGTGTTCGGGCGAGCGCGAAGGAGGAAGAATCATGAGCGTTTTCGATGTGGCAAAACGTATCGAGGCTGTGGACGCGGTTGCGCAAAAGGCGATGGCGGAGCATCTCAATAGTTTGACAAAACCCCCGGGGAGCTTGGGGCGATTAGAAGAACTGGCCATTCGATTGGCGGGTATCACGGGCTCGATCTCTCCGGTGATTGATCCTGCCACGGTCATCGTAATGGCTGCTGATCATGGGGTGGCAGCTGAAGGGGTTTCCGCCTTCCCAGCAGAGGTGACACCTCAAATGGTGCACAACTTCATGACCGGTGGTGCTGCCATCAACGTACTTACTAAAGTAGCACAAGCATCGGTGAAAATTGTGGACATTGGTGTAAACGCTGATCTGGATCTACCAGGGCTGATTTCCCGTAAGGTTCGGCATGGTACGGATAATATGGCAAAGGGTTCGGCCATGGCGGTGGAAGAAGCGGTGGCCGCTATGGAAGTGGGCGTAAGTATAGCGTTTGAGGCCATTGAACAAGGCGCCAAATTGCTGGCGCTTGGCGAGATGGGGATCGGAAATACGACGGTGAGCAGCGCTATGCTTTCCGTATTGGGACAGATTCCGGTCGAGCAGGTAGTGGGTATTGGTACGGGCATCAGTCTAAAGGCGCGAGAGCGTAAAATTGCGGTTATTGAAAGGTCGATCACTGTCAATCAACCCAATCCGCTCGATCCCATTGATGTTCTGGCAAAGGTAGGTGGGTTGGAGATCGCAGGATTGGCGGGTGTTATTTTGCAAGCAGCCGCATCGAGGATCCCTGTGTTGGTGGATGGATTCATTTGTGCTGTGGCAGCGCTTGTTGCGGTTAAAATTGCTCCTCTTTCGGCGTGGTATCTGATCGGCTCACATGAGTCGGTTGAGCCCGGCCATCGAATCGTCAATGACCTCCTTGCCATTCAACCGCTTTTGCAAATGAATTTGCGCCTTGGGGAAGGTAGCGGTGCGGCCTTGGCACTGCCCATTGTTCGGGCCGCTTCATGTATTTCTAGAGAAATGGCCACATTTGCCCAGGCGCAGGTGACAAGTTCGTTCGAAGGAACTGTAAAGTGATTGATCCGCAGGATTAGGTCTACGTTGCAACGGTTAAATGGGAAGGGGAATAACGTTTTGCAAGAGCTCAAGGGGAATCAGCCGTGGCACATAGAACGCCATGGCCTAAATGCGGTGCCAGAGACCGACAAAACTGGACATCCCATGGACTTGTTTTGGGTTTGGTTTGCAGCAAACATTGGTATTTTGAGTGTACTTTATGGTGGTATTATTGCAGGTTACCGTTTGAGTTTTTTTCAATCTCTGCTTGCTGCGGCGGTGGGGTCATTGTCCTTTGCTATCGTCGGAATTTTAAGCATTGCGGGTCGGGATGGCGGTGCTCCCATGTTGGCACTGTCCCGAGCAGTGTTTGGTGCGCGTGGCAATCTCTTACTGACGATGATCAGTTGGGTAAATTTACTAGGATGGGAGTCTGTTACCGTCATCACGGGTACGCTGTCTTTGGAGGCTTTGCTCCAAGCGATTCTGGGGATCCAATCCTCGATTCTAAACGCAATGGTCAGCCTGGTCATCTTTGGGGGGCTGGTCATAATGGTTGGATTATTTGGGCAAGCGACATTGGTGATCATACAAAAAGTGGCAGCATGGTGTTTTGGGCTATTAACCCTTGGTGTGATCATTTTGTTGCTACAAGGAGGCGGTTGGCATCAGACCCTTGCGATGCAAAGCGGAAGCTGGATGGGCGGTTTTCTACCCGCTGTCTCGATTATCATGGCGGGAACTGGAATTAGTTGGGGCAATGCGGCGGCGGACTATAGCCGCTATCAGGCGCTTACCACTAGAAAAAGGTCCATATTTGCGGCGGTCACGATGGGAAGCGTAATTCCTGTCTTTGTTCTCATGATGGTGGGGGTCGTTTTGGCAAACCGCGTACCCAATCTTCCTGCTGCCGCCAACCCTATCGCGGCAATAGGCGCTTTATTACCGCGATGGATGATGATTCCTTATCTAATTACTGCAGTGGGTGGAATGCTCGCACAGGCCGATCTTGGCCTTTATTCGTCAGGACTAAACTTGCTTACGCTGGGCGTGCGTACGGCGCGTCACAAGACCGTCCTTGTGGATGCCGTCATCATGACTCTGGTAACGGTCTATGTGCTTTTTATTCGAAAAGACTTCATGGGACCATTTGAAGCCTTTATGAGTTTAGGTGGCGTTTTTCTTGCTGCATGGGAAGCGATGTTTATGGTCGATCAATGGTTGGTTCGCCGCTGGGGCGCCTATCCCGCGTATTGCTACGGTGATTTGAGGGGGAGCTCATTGCTGCGAGGACAAAGTGTAAGATCGCTTGCTTTGGTGTGCTTTGCAATCGGTGTTGTTTCGGGTCTATTGTTTACCAACTCGCCATTCTTCAACGGCCCATTGGCACAGGGCATCTTTGCAGGTAGCAATTTAGGTGTTCTGTTGGCGTTTTTAGTTAGTGGTATGGCCTATGTGATTGTCCTTCTTTGGCAGCGTGCAATGAATAAAGGTGAGATGCTGACGGGCAGCGGCTAAAGCTGCCTGTTGCACTTTTCATGTGTGCTTTCATCTATGCTAATTATTGAACAGATGTTGAGAGAATATCGCCGCTGTATAATTTTTTGATTTGATGATCGGGTGTCCTTATAACGAGGGCTCCATAGTCATCAATGTCTTCGACAATACCAGCAATTCGAGATGAGCCGGATTGAATTTCTACGACATGACCTAAGGTTACGTTATGGCTCTTAAAATAGTCCATGACACCAGAGAAATCACCCGATTTCAAACAGGTAACGTACAGATCTTCCAGGGTAGATAAGATATTTGCGACCACGCTTGCACGCTTTAGGGGTTGCTGAACAAACGACTGAAGTGAACATACAGACGGTTGCAGGGAAATGGGTAATTCGTCTTCGCGTAGATTCACATTAATTCCAATGCCTACGATCACATAGTTTATCTGATTGCCTTCTACATTGACTTCTGTAAGAATCCCGCAAATTTTTTTGCCGTCGAACAGTATATCGTTAGGCCACTTGATATACGCCTGTTGATTTGAAAGTTTTGTTAATGTTTTCGCTACAGCGGCTGCTGTCAAAATCGTTAACCGTGGAGCTTCGACAATCGAAAGATTGGGTCGCAAAATAAGGGACATCCATATTCCGGACTTCGCAGGAGAATACCATTTTCGTTGAAAGCGGCCTCGACCTTGCGTTTGTTCATCGGCAATCACTAAGGTGCCTTCAGGTTCACCCTGATCAGCCAATTGGCGTGCCGCACTATTGGTTGAGTCAACAGATTCGCGATAGGCAATTGATTTTCCGAACACTTTTGCTTGAACAAGATCCTTAATCTCATAAGCGGAAACGAAATCAGCCGTTTCAAGCAAGCGGTACCCTTTGTTGGGTACCGCTTCTACCGGATATCCTTGCTTTTGCAATGCGTGAATCTGTTTCCATATAGCCGTTCTGCTTGTCTGAAATGTTTCACAGATCATTCGGCTTGAGACATATTCACCCCTGGCATCTTTTAGCATGTCAAGAATGGTTTCTTGTGTTGCGTTCGTGGTGGGTCACCTCTCATAACCGAATCGGTTAGTCTAGTTTTATCACGTGAGTGCTGTGATTGCCAAGCAAACGAGAGATCGGATACATTTGTCGAATAGGAACCACAATCACTGTAGTAATAATTGCTTTTAACGCATCTCCTGGCAGATACGGATAACATCCTAAAATCAGGGCTTTTGCTAACGAGGTTTTTAGCACATGAGCTAACCACGGTACACCGGTTATGTACATGATGAATGAGCCAAATACTTCAAGTGTGATAAAGGTAAGAATATAAGATCGTGCTGAGTTGCCCTTAATACGAAATAGGAAAAGGCCGATAAACAGGGCAGAAAACGGCCAACTCCAGAGATATCCCCCGTTTGGACCTAGTATAACGGCTAATCCGCCTGTTCCAGCGAGCAAAGGCAGGCCAAGGGCGGAAAGGGCAATGACCAGAAAAACACTAAAAAACCCGTAAGCTGCTCCCAATAAAGCTCCAGCCAACATCACAGCCATTGTAGCCAAGGTAATTGGCACAGGTGTAAATCCCAGGTTGATATTGACAAATCCAAAAACAACGATTAAAGCTGCAAATAGTGCGCTAAATACTATGCCGCGAATGGTAAGTTGAAATTTCATGAATCCTCTTTTCCCCTTTACGATCATATGATAAAATTCAATCTATTGTTAACCATTTTATATAGACTGGTTAACAATTAGAGTGTAGCACATAGTCGAAATGAGTAAAAGAGGGCAACCATGAAATCGAGTGATTGCGTGTTTGATCTTGAAACCGTTTCTGTCGCATTTAGCGCATCAGATGGTTTTCATATGGTTCTTAAGGATATTGATTTTAAAGTAAGACAAGGTGATTGGATAGCGATCGCAGGCAAAAATGGAAGCGGTAAAAGTACACTGACGAAAGTTCTTACAGGTCTTTGCCCAATTTCCCGAGGTATTATGCATGTTAGAGATCAAACTTTGGTACAACTGGTTTTTCAAGATCCGGATGCCCAGATCGTAGGAGAAACTGTGTATGAAGAGATCTGTTTTGGCATGGAAAATCAATGCACTGATCCGGTCGATATGCCTAAGCAGGTACAACGCGTGCTGCAGCAGGTCGGGCTTAACGTGCAGATGGATCGGCCTGTCAGCACATTGTCTGGAGGCCAAAAGCAACTCTTGAATATCGCCAGCTGCCTGGCGGTACATGCGTCTGTTCTAATTTTTGATGAAGCGACGGCTATGTTAAGTCCTATGGCAAGGGAAAAAATCTTAGATGTGGTACATAACCTGCATCAGCAAGGAGTAACCATTGTTTGGGTTACACAATGGATGAATGAATTGTCATATGCCCAACAGGTAATAGTACTGGAACAGGGAAATATTGCTTTTCGCGGCAGTTGTCAAGATTTTTTTTATCCGGAATCTAGCGGGTCTGGTTCTAGTCCTTGTGAACAACTTGGATTTTCACCACCTTATGCGATACAAGTTGCAAGGAACCTTTTGAGAAACGGCTATTCACTGGTGAACTTGCCTACATGTATAGATGAGCTCATGCAGGCGGTGAAAGTGTCATGGCGATAATTCTTGATGATGTTGTTGTGTATGCCGAACATAATCCTGATATGAAGATTTTAAATAAGATCAGTTGCATTGCGAGGACAGGTCAAATTACCCTGATTGTAGGAAAAACGGGATCTGGTAAGTCGACTTTACTGGACGCAATGGCAGGTTTGATTAGAGTCAATTCTGGTCAAATCGTGTTTGAAGGGGAAGCGATGTGGCAAGGGGGACGCCTTACTAGGGCGGTACAGCTTATGACAGGTTCCGTGTTTCAACAACCTGAGCAACAGTTATTTGCCCGCACTGTGAGAAAAGAATTTGATTACTCTTTGAATCCGTATCGATTGTCGACAAGTGAGATTCAGGATCGCATCTTGATGGCTATGCATGCGGTACATTTGGATATTGGTCTGCTTACAGCGTCTCCCTTTATCTTGAGTGGCGGGCAAAAACGCCGTGTTGCATTAGGTTCGACAATTTCGACGCAACCGAAATGGCTGTTTCTTGATGAACCTACGTCAGGGCTTGACCCAGAAGCGGTACAATCGCTTATTGATTTTATTACCACCTATAAAGAACAATCACAAGGTGGCATCGTGATTGTAACGCATGATCTCAGTGCGTTTTTTCCCATTGCTGATCATGTTGTTGTACTGCAAGGAGGAAGTCTTGTTGCGTCTGTTTCTGTACAAGAACTCCATGAGAATCCAACGATCTTGTTAAAGGCGCAAGTGGGGTTGCCGGACTCTATAGCACTTGCTATACGGCTCAAAGAGGAGGGCATTCACGTTCCGAGTTACCCTTTATCAGCAGCCGAAATGGCAAGGGCAATCCTGAATGCTTCGAAAAATCCTGACAGACTTACAATTGCTGTGGATTCTGAACAGATGTTGACGCCAAGTAGTGAAAATGGCACAGTTAATGAAACAGTAATTGGCGTGAAACCTACTAACTATACAAAAAAACTGTTTGCTTTA
>JAKACU010000077.1 GCA_021821185.1 Bacillota bacterium | reverse complement strand
TTGAAGATCAAGCTCGAGCAACCTTTAAACGCCTTGAGGATGGAAACGAAGAAGATCTAGCTTTGTGGCGTTGGATGATCGATGTAAGCTTGGCTGAGTTTGCACGTATGTACGAACTTTTAGGCACCACGTTCACCCATAACCTAGGCGAAAGCTTCTATAACGATAAGATGGATGTCGTCGTGGAAGAACTTGCAAAAAAGAATCTGCTTGTGACAAGCGATGGAGCTGAAGTCGTCATGCTCGATGACTTAGGATTGCCACCTTGCCTGATTCGCCGATCAGATGGTGCAACACTATACGCGACGCGCGATCTTGCGGCCGCACTCTATCGACATAAAGAACTGAGTGCATCGCACTTGTATTACGTAGTCGGCAACGAACAAAAATTGCATTTTCAGCAGATTTTTCACGTTTTGTCTCTACTTGGTTATGATTTTGCCTCGTCATGTTACCATATTGCTTTTGGTATGATGCGCTTAGATGGACGAAAAATGTCCACGCGAAAAGGCCAGGTTGTGCGACTCGAGGATGTAGTACAAGAAGCGATCTCACGTGCGCGTGCTATTATTGAAGAAAAAAATCCTACACTGCATGATGTCGAGCATGTAGCGCAAGCCATCGGCGTTGGTGCTGTGATCTTTAATGATCTCAAGACCAATCGCCTGCATGACATTGACTTCTCATTGACAAATGCCGTGGCGTTTGATGGTGAGACAGGTCCTTATGTACAGTACACGCATGCGAGAGCCTGCTCCGTTCTTCGCAAAGCCAAAGCCTTGCAAGACGATACGTCGCCTCATAGAATGGTGACACCTTGGCAAAAGGAAGTGCTTTTTGAAGCTGACGATCATCATGGCGATGTTGATGATCCGACATGGAACCTGATCAAAGAGATCAGCAAAACAGGTGCGATGCGATTGCGCGCGATCGATGAAGCTGATCCATCATTGATTGCCAAGCACGTTCTCGATGTATGTCAGGCATTTAACCATTTTTATCACGAATGTCCTATCCTGACAGCTGAAGCCCCGCTTCGCGCGTTGCGCTTGGCGTTGACCGACGCAACGCGCGTGGTCATCCGCGCTTCTTTACTGCTTTTAGGTTTGCAACACCCAGCAGAAATTTAAAAAGGGAGGGCTCACGGCCCTCCCTTTATTTGTCGTACCGATCGAACAGTTCAGCAAAGATCTCCGTTAGAGGAACTCGTTGCTCCCGAAGCATCACAAGCACATGATAAAAGAGATCAGCAACCTCATAGCGCACCTCTTGCGGATTGCGATTTTTAGCGCCAATGATCACTTCTGCTGTCTCCTCGCCAACTTTCTTCAAGATCTTATCGATGCCTTTTTCAAAAAGATAGGTTGTATAAGCTCCTTCTGGGCGCAACTCATCGCGCTGTGCGATGAGTTCTTCCAGTTTCAACAAAATGTCTGGCGAGTGCGCGACATCCTTACCACCCTTTTCATCAGGCTCTGTAAAGCACGTTGCAGCTCCCGTATGGCAAGCAGCACCAACTTGTATCACTTGAACCAGCAACGTGTCACGATCACAATCGAGCTCGATACGCACTACCTGTTGAGTATGCCCGGATGTCTCGCCCTTGTGCCAGAGCGTTTGCCGTGAGCGGCTGAAAAACCACGTCTGCTTTGTAACAAGCGTTTGTTCGAGTGATTCTTTATTCATATAAGCGAGCATCAGCACATCTTTGGTGCGTTCATCCTGGATGATGGCGGGAATAAGACCTTCTTTTGAAAATTGCAATTGTTCGATTTGTGCCACGTCATCTAGTGTCCGTTTCATCGTATAAACACCCCTTTTTGTGCTAAAAATGCCTTAACCTCTCCAATAGACGTTTCTTTAAAGTGAAAAACACTTGCTGCTAAAGCCGCATCAGCCTGACCTTTTGTTAACACATCATAAAAATGATCTTTTGTTCCTGCCCCTCCAGAAGCGATCACAGGAATGCTTACTGCTTGTGCCACCGCTTGCGTCAGTGACAAGTCATAGCCATCTCGTTGCCCATCTTGATCGAAACTTGTCAGTAGGATTTCCCCGGCCCCTAAGCTTTGCGCTTCCTTAGCCCATGCTACAACTGATTTGCCTGTATGAACCCTACCTCCGCTAATCAAAACCTCCCAGTCAGATTGATCAGCTACTTTTTTGGCATCGATCGCTACAACCACACACTGCGATCCAAACCTTTTCGCAATCTCGGTGATCAACGCAGGGTTTTTGACAGCCGCTGAATTGAGCGATACTTTGTCGGCTCCGGCTCGCAAGACATCGCGAACATTCTCCAAACTCGTCAAACCGCCGCCAACCGTGAAGGGAATAAAGACCTGCTCTGCTGTTTTTTCAACGATGTCAAGCAAGATCCCGCGTTTTTCGTGCGTTGCCGAGATATCAAGCAACACAAGTTCGTCTGCGCCTTGTTCATCATACAATTTGGCCAGTTCCACAGGATCACCGGCATCTCGTTCATTTCCAAAAAAAGACTCGTATTTCACAACCCGTCCATCACGCACATCAAAACAAGGAATAATACGTTTCGTAATCATGGCCTATCGCTCTTTTCCGCCATCAACGTGATCGCTTCATGAAGATCCAAGGTACCTTCAACGAGCGATTTACCCGCAATAAGACCGGTGATACCACGCTGTGAAAGGGAAAGTGCTTGTCCTACATCACGAATATCACGCACGCCACCTGATACGGCAACACCAAGCCCAGAAGCTTCGGCAAGTTCAACAGCCCCCTGCCAATTGGCCCCATGCATCATACCGTCACGAGCAATATCCGTATAAATGCATTCTGTGTAGCCATCCTGTGCAAGTATTTTGGCAAAATCAATCGCGGTCATAGTTGCCACTTGCGTCCAACCGTTTGTAGCCACAAAACCTTGACGGGTATCAATGCCCACAATCACATGCTGCTTGTACTTTTTGACCATCTCCTGTGCGAATCCTTCAACTCGCACCGCAGATGTGCCAAGCACACAGCGCCAGACACCAAGTGACAGCCATCGTTCAACATCCAGACCCGTACGGATTCCGCCACCCAATTCCACCTGTAGTGAGGTCTCTTTAACGATTCTCGCTACGATATCACGGGTCTGTTGATCCGTTACCCCCGACTTGGCTGCATCCAAATCCACGACATGTACGTACGAAGCACCATGTTGTTCATATGACGCAGCGAGTGCTAAAGGGTCACCATAAGCCTCTTTGCGTTGATAGTCCCCTTGTGTCAGGCGGACAGCCTGTCCCCCCAATAAATCGATCGCGGGCAGCATTTTCATCATATAACTCCCCTTTTCTCACACATGTGGGCGAAATTATCCAACATCTTCAATCCGGTTTGTGAGCTTTTTTCCGGATGAAATTGCACACCCATCACATTGCCTTTCGCCACCATGGAGGGAAACGATATGCCGTATTCTGTCTTTGCCACAATAAGCGACGGAGCGGCTGGCGCGACATAGTAACTATGCACAAAGTAGGCGTGGGCTTTATCCGACACATGCTCAACAAGCGGATGCGACCTTTCGATCAGCAGTTGGTTCCACCCAACATGTGGGACTTTATAGTCAAGGGAAAATTTCAACACACGACCAGGTAAAAGATTGAGTCCAGCATGTTCGCCATACTCTTCACTTGTTGAAAATAGCAACTGCATACCAAGGCATATACCTAAAAGTGGTTTATCCGTATTGGCAAAATTGATAATCGGTTCGGCCAACTGTCGTTGCTTCAAAGCCTGCATAGCATCACCAAAAGCGCCAACGCCTGGTAAGACGACACCATCTGCCATGAGCAATGCCTTCGGATCCTCAGAAACAATGGCTTCATGGCCCAACTGTTCAAACGCTTTTTGCACACTTCGCAGATTGCCCACACCATAATCGATAATAACAATCATGATACCGTCTCACCTTCTAAGTACGATCGCGTTCGCAACAAAAGTGTATCAATGTCTGCCCCGCGCAACTGATAACTGCGACGATTGGCAACAAGTCGTGTCGTGATTTGAGCTAACTCTGCCAAAACCACAAGACCATTTTCCTTCAATGTCCTACCTGTCTCAACAATATCTACAATGCAATCAGCTAACCCAATTAGTGGGGCCAATTCAACACTGCCATGCATAGGGATAATATCGATCTGCCTACCTAAAGTGCGAAAATACTCGCGCGCATACCGTGGGTACTTCGTTGCAACACGGGTGACCGTCGATAATTTCGTACCGATTGGCGCTGCCACGGCAATCTTGCAACGACCAAATTGCAAGTCGAGCAATTCATGCACATCGGCTTGTGCCTCGTACAAGACATCCTTGCCCACAATACCCACATCCGCTGCTCCATGCTGCACATACGTAGGTACATCGACAGGTTTCGATAGAAGATACCGTATGTCATGCACCTCATCATCGAGAATTAAGCGGCGTGACGATAGCATATCTTCACGAGAACCAAGACCGGTCTCATCAAGCAATTGTAAGGTTGATTCAAAAATGCGTCCTTTGGCAACCGCTATCGTTAGCATACGTCACCACCCTTGTCTGCTTCTTGCGATACATACAGCGCATACTGATCATCAAGCCAAGCATCCTGATTTTTTGCACGTTGCACATCATCTTGTGGCATGGCCACAATGCGGTGTCCGTTAGCGCGCAACCACTTGGCAAAATCCAGTCGCACTTTTCGATTTGTCTCGTCGTAATAAACGGTGTGTATGGCTTCCAGTGGCGGTGTCTCTTTGATGGCAGCCATCAAACGTTCGACTTGAATAGCAAATCCCGTCGCCTTTTGCTCACAGCCAAAACGCCCCAAGAGGTGGTCGTAGCGACCTCCAAAAGCGATCGGGTGACCTAGTGCCTCTGCATAAGCTTCGACCACGACACCAGTGTAATAATCGTGATGCAGATAGGAGCCAAGGTCAAAGTGAATAAAGGATGCAACGCCATAATCTTCAAGAGCATGCCATAAAAGCAACAATTCATCACAGGCAAGGCGCGCCTTATCATCAAAGGCCAATTCTCTCGCCTTGCCAATCACAGATACGTCACCGCGCAAACGCGGCAATTGTAAGATACTCATCATGATAGACTCCGGCACAAAAGGCTTCGCTAGATCGACAATACGCTCATAAGAAACCAAGTCTTTATCAATTAATGCCTCACGCAGCGGCTCACGAAAGGTAGCGTCGAGCGGCGCTAATAGCGCACGCACGAGTCCCATGTGACCAAGAGCAAGCGCAAAATCACGCACACCTAGCGATCGCATCGATTCGATGAGCAACGCAATCATTTCGGCATCAGCATCAGGGCTGGCCTGGCCGATCAGTTCAATACCTGCTTGCGTTACCTCCACACGATCCGTTTTGTTCGGGGGTTGCAGCCGATAGGTCTTGGCATCGTAACAAAGCCGCAGTGGCAAAGGATCTTTTGCTAAGATCGTCGCGCTCAACCTTGCCACAGGCGTCGTCATCTCAGGTCGCACAGCGAGGGTCCGACCAAAAGGATCAAACATGCGGTACAACAACTCTTCTTCGCCGCCCAAGACACCATTTGCAAATGTGTCAACGTACTCCAGCATCGGCGTTTCTACCTGCTCATAGCCCCAAACCATGAATAACTCAAGTAGTTTTTGGCGGACACGTATTCGGTGTGCCATATCGCGTCCAACAAAGTCACTCATACCTTCAGGGCGTTCTCGATCCCGACTTTCACGCACCATGTCAACCCACCCGCCACTTTAGCACATTAATATACTAAAGCATTTGTTTTGTCTATCCTATCATGGCCGTAAAACACCTGTCAATGTTCGATCACGCGTGCTGGTACGCCAAAAGCAAAAGCACCTTCAGGAATGTCGCTTGTCACTACAGATCCTGCCCCAATCACGGCACGCCGACCGATCGTAACCCCTGCTAAAATTGTCACGTTAGCGCCGACCATGACTTCATCGCCAAGAATCACCTGACCAAATCGATATTCATCGATAAGGTATTCATGCGTTAAAATCGTCGTGTTGTAGCCAATCACGCAGTTTTTTCCGATCGTAATCCATTCCGGATGTAAAAGATCCATCATGACATAAAAGGCGATCGCTGTTTGATCGCCGATCTGCATACCTAATGAGCGGTACATGTTATTTTTGAGGGGAAAGCTGGGACATACCCTGGCACAAACGATAACGAACGTCACCCATAAAACGCGCCACCAGGGCACGGTGTCGTAGAGTCGATAAAGTGGATTACAGGTTTCCTTCCCTTTAGCTTCTAAAGAGAGACGCTGAAGGCGCCGCATGGCAATCTCCTTTACATCATCCCTGCTGTTGGTCCTGCATACTTGACAGTAATTTCTCAGAAAGTTCGCGTGCCGCATGATACCCCATTCGTTTTAATCGCTGATTCATCGCGGCCACTTCAATGATGATCGCAAGGTTGCGACCTGGGCGTACAGGAACTGTTAAAGCCGTCAACTCAACACCAAGAATCTTACGTTTTGTATCATCCAGTCCAAGCCGATCATAAGATCGGTTTTCTTGCCAGGATTCCAATTCAATAATCATTTCAATGCGTTTATGCGTTCTCACGGCTCCTGCGCCAAATAATGTCATGGCGTTTAGTACACCTAACCCGCGAATTTCGAGCAGATATTGAAGCAGTGGCGGAACAGTGCCGACCAAGGTGTCATCGGCAATTTGCCGGATCTCGACAGCATCATCAGCGACGAGCCGGTGCCCTCGTTTCAATAATTCAAGAGCTGTTTCACTTTTGCCTATGCCGCTTGATCCCGTCATTAAAATGCCGATTCCATAAACATCGACTAATACGCCATGAACCAGAATCTCAGGGGCGAGTCGCAATTCTAAAAAGCTTGTCAATTGCGATAAGATACGCGGTGTCGATAAATGCGTGCGAAGAAGCGGAATGCCCGCATCCTTAGAGGCCTTTAAAAGAACCTTTGGCACCTCAAGTCCTCTGGTAAAAATGATGCACGGTGTATTGTCAAAAGAACACATTTTTACGACGCGTTCTTTCAGTTCTTCTTCGGATAAAGAATGCATATAAGCCAGTTCCGTCCGTCCTAATAGTTGCACCCGTTCCGACGGATAGTACATAAAAAAACCTGATAAAGCGAGCCCCGGTCGATTGATCTCAAACGTTTCAATCTTTCGTTCAAGCCCGGTGCCTGCATCGATGAGTTCTAATGACAACTCATCGACAAGTTCCTGTACTGTCACATACTCCGCCATAAAAATACTCCCCTCATAACATCCATTCCCATTTTCCCCTTAGATTATCATAAAAATATATCTCCTAGCACAAACAGGCAGGAGGTTCTTCCCCCTGCCTGTTTGTGCTTACCACGTAGTTCTTATAAAATGGCTTCTTCCGTTTCTTTGTCAAACAAGTGCAACTTGCTCATGTCGACGGCCAAACGTACGCGATCTCCGGCCTTTACATCTGTGCGAGCCACGATCCGAGCAGTCAATTGCTGTCCTTTAATGTCCATGAACAGGTACATTTCAGAGCCCATATGTTCAACGACATCGACGTTCGCTTCAAACACGCCACCTGGATAAGTCTCTGTGTAAACAGGTTCATCATGGATATTCTCAGGGCGAACACCGAAAATCACAGGTTTATTAATCACTTGTTTGGCGCGCAAAACATCATGACGTCCTTCTGGTATCGTCAAAGAAACACCATCAGCGACAAACTTCAACACGCCGCCTTCTTCTTGAATGCTACCTTGCAAGAAATTCATCGCAGGCGATCCAATAAATCCAGCCACGAAGAGATTTTTCGGATGATTATAAATTTCTTGCGGTGTTGCCACTTGTTGTACCAATCCGTCCTTCATAACCACGATTCGATCACCCATCGTCATGGCTTCCGTTTGATCGTGCGTGACGTAAATAAAGGTGGTTTGCAGGCGCTTATGCAATTTGCTGATCTCGGTTCTCATTTGCACACGCAATTTGGCATCCAAGTTTGACAATGGTTCGTCCATCAAGAACGCTTGTGGTTCGCGAACAATTGCGCGTCCAAGTGCAACACGTTGCCGCTGACCGCCTGATAAAGCCTTTGGTTTACGTTGCAACAAATGTTCGATATCAAGAATCTGCGCAGCTTCTCGCACGCGCTTTTCAATTTCTGCTTTCGGGAAGTGACGCAGTTTTAATCCAAATGCCATGTTTTGAAAAACCGTCATATGAGGATACAACGCATAGTTTTGAAACACCATAGCGATGTCACGATCTTTTGGCGGCACGTCGTTGACGCGCTTCGAGCCAATCATCAAGTCACCTTCGGAAATTTCCTCAAGACCCGCGATCATACGCAACGTAGTGGACTTGCCGCAACCAGAAGGACCTACCAAGACGATAAATTCTTTATCCGCGATATCCAAATTAAAATCGGTAACCGCAACAACATTACCAGCATACTTTTTATAAATGTGTGAGAGTTTAACTTC
>JAKACU010000076.1 GCA_021821185.1 Bacillota bacterium | reverse complement strand
GTACCATGTTCGTGTTGCCGATATCGACGACAAGTAGCACACTCTTCGCCTTCCTCTTTTAAGAAGGTGGGTGCCATTGAGGCACCCACCTTCTCATAGTATTTAAGACAACGAGGGGGTTGGATCATCGCCGAATGTTCCACGTCCATTGATGGTGAGTTTTGGCCCATCATCTTTATCGGCTTTTTCTACGAAACGACCATATTCCATCAGTTGCCTTACTTGTTCCCCATCAAGGGTTTCTTTCTCAAGCAGCGTCGTTGCTAGCAGATCCAGCTTGTCACGTCGCTCTGTCAGAAGGCTGCGCGTACGTTCATAGCATTCGTCGACAATCGCGCGCATTTCCTTATCAATCTCATAGGCGATAGCATCACTGTAGTTCGGCTCCGATGCGATATCCCGCCCTAAAAAGACTTGCCCTTGGCGATGGCCAAACTGCATCGGCCCCAAACGATCGCTCATGCCAAATTCTACAATCATTCGACGCACCGTCTCAGTCACGCGCTCCAGGTCGTTTGACGCACCCGTGCTGATCTCGCCGAGCACGATCTCTTCGGCAACGCGACCACCCAAGAGTTCAACCACACGATCAAGGATATCCTCTTTCGTCATGAAGCTGCGGTCCTCTTTTGGCAGACTGACTGTGTACCCGCCTGCCATACCTCTCGGGATAATTGTTACTTTATGCACGATCGTACCATTTTCCAAGAAGTAACCTGCAACCGCATGTCCACTTTCGTGAAAAGCAACCAATCGCTTCTCTTTATCGCTGATGACACGGCTACGTTTCTCAGGGCCAGCCATCACACGATCGATCGCATCGTCAATCTCATCCATATCGATGATCACTTTGTTGCGTCGTGCTGTGAGTAAAGCCGCTTCGTTAAGTACATTCTCTAGATCGGCGCCCGTGAAACCAGGTGTGCGCTTGGCAATAATATCAAGCTTAATATCTTTAGAAATCGGTTTGTTTTTCGCATGCACGCGCAAGATCTGCTCACGTCCACGCACGTCGGGACGATCTACTGTGATCTGCCTGTCGAAACGTCCAGGACGTAACAAAGCAGGGTCTAAGATATCAGGCCTATTCGTGGCAGCGATGATGATAATGCCCTCATTAACCCCAAAGCCATCCATCTCAACGAGCAATTGATTCAACGTTTGTTCGCGTTCATCATGCCCACCGCCAAGTCCTGCACCACGTTGGCGTCCTACGGCATCAATTTCATCGATGAAGATAATGCAGGGGGCGTTTTTCTTCGCATTTTCGAACAGATCCCGTACACGCGAGGCACCAACGCCAACAAACATCTCAACAAAGTCAGAACCACTGATGCTAAAAAAGGGAACGCCCGCTTCTCCTGCAACAGCTCGCGCCAATAACGTCTTCCCGGTTCCTGGAGGACCAACTAATAAAACACCTTTCGGAATACGAGCACCCACAGCAGAAAATCGCCTTGGGTCTTTTAAAAATTCAACAACTTCAATTAGCTCTGCTTTTTCCTCATCTGCTCCTGCAACATCTTCAAACGTGACCCGTTTTTTCTCTTCAGTATAAAGTCTCGCTCGACTTCGGCCAAAGTTCATCACTCGATTGCCGCCGCCTTGTCCTTGGTTGAACAAGAAGAAAAACATCACAGCCAAAAGAATAAGTGGCACGATGCTACCGAGTAACGTTAGCCAGGTCGATTCTCGCGCAGGCGAATTGATCGTTACATCTGGCAATTGACTGATCTGATTAACCAGCGTATCACTGTATAACGCCCGAGAGGTAAACGGCGTATTATTTGTAAGTACGCCATCAAGTTGCAATGTAGTTCCGTCCGTGGTTACTTTGACACTTTTTACTTCATGGTTCAGCATTTCTGTATGGAATTGGCTCCAGGTAAGTGGTTGCCGTTGATTTCCGTACAGCACAAACTGAAACACACCAATGATCACCAATATGAGAATCAAATACAATACTAAGCTCTGGTGAAAACGCTTCGGCAATTCCTTACCTCCTCTCGGTCAAGGCGGCAATATTGTATCATACTCGCTGGTAAAAAACACGCCACGGATCGTCCCTTGTCCCTACTCAGCTTCATAAATACTGCGTTTGAGAACTCCCACATAAGGCAGATGACGATAGCGTTCCGCATAATCCAGTCCATATCCAACCAAGAATTTATTGGGTACTGTAAAACCGCAATAATCCGGTTTAATCGGGACTTTACGTCCCTCTGGCTTATCAAAAGCTGTCGCTATGCGAATACTTTTTGCACCGCGGCGAAGCAGTGTGTCATGCAAGTACGTCAACGTCAAACCGCTGTCAACAACATCTTCGACGATCACTACATCACGGCCTTGTAAAGGCACATCAAGATCTTTCAATATTCTCACCACGCCTGATGACTGCGTGGAAGCACCATAGCTAGACGTCGCAATAAAATCCAACTCAATAGGAATGTCGATATGGCGAACCAGGTCAGCCAAAAAGATAACCGCCCCTTTTAAAACGCCTACTAATAGGGGTGTCGACCCTTGATAGTCCTCGGCGATGCTCTGTGCAACCTCCTTCACACGTTGAGAAATCTGCTCGCCGGTAAATAAGACTTCTTCCATATCGTTTCTCAAAACCCTGCCTCCAGAACATACGATTAAATTCGCGGCGTTATGCACACATATTGTACTGGCCCATGGTCAAATTCCGAAAGCAAGCGGTGCCTGCTTCTCACAAGGCCGGGAACGAAAAGTACTTGGTCATTGACCACGAGAACAGGGTACCATAACCTCATTTCCTTTGGCACCTTCGCATCGATAAACACGTCAGACAGTCGTTTACTACCTTGCATGCCCAGTGGTTCAATACGATCACCAACTGCAAAAGTACGTAAAACAACACGATCCCCTTGTCGGCGTTCAAACCACACTTCCCACTTCGATGCAACCATTTTTCTTGGCGAAGTAGCCGGCCGTGCGTGCACGATCCATCTAAGTTTTGAAAGGCAAAAAAAAGATGACCAATCAAGGGTCACTGGTGCAAACGGTACAATCGACTCTTGATAAGAAATTACGCGCGAAATGCGCAATCTTCCATGCTCACGCGACACATCGTACCCATGGCCACAAGATAGACGATGACTTCCTGCCCCTGAGGCAAGCAATCGAATGTCTTCCACTTGAGAAAAGCGCCAAGTAACAGATGGCTCAAGGTACTCTAATAGTAATTTAATACAGCGGCGTTGTAAAGCGCGAGCAAGATCAGAAAATGACGAAAGAGAACATGTCACCGATTCTTTTTCCAACGTGACATTTTGCTCTATAAAAGTCCTTGCCACATCTTGCAAATAATCATCTTCCTGTGCACTAACTTCGATAAGGCGCAAAATGGCTTCATCTACCTGAGGATTATAATTTTCTCGAAGATACGGCAAAAGTTCATGACGAATGCGATTCCTGCTATACGCCTTATCTTGATTGGTTTCATCCTCAGCAAATGGGATATCGAGCGCAGTGACATATTCGCGCAAATCCTGCCTTGAGAGCGAGAGAAACGGGCGCAAAAGTTGATGCCTACCCAGAGAACGTTTTTGCGGCATACCGCGCAGTCCAGAAACTCCTGTTCCACGAAGGAGGTGAAAGAGGACAGTCTCGATTTGATCCTGCCGGTGATGAGCCGTGGTGATCGTGCACGTACCATAGCGATCTGCAACTCGCTGCAAGGCTGCGTAGCGCAAACGACGAGCTGTAGTCTCCACCGATTCTTTATAAAGTTCCCGCTCTTGCAAAACGTTCACATAAACAAGTTCAAAATCTATCCTATAGCGAAGCGAAAATTGTTCTACGATAGCAGCATCGCGATCAGCGCTTGGTCCACGAATGCCGTGGTGAACATGACACGCGACTAATAAAAACGGAATAGTTTGTCGCAATTCCTGTAACCAATGCAACATCGCCATCGAATCAGCGCCCCCACTAACAGCAGCGATAATCGTGGACGAGTCTTGTAAAGCAGAGGAAAATTCAGCGATGAGGTAATCATTTGTGGATTGAGGAAATGTCATAACCCTTCCTCCAAATCGACTTAGCCAGAACTCCCGAAATCGCGATACCTGAAGCAAGCGCCCCGGCAACCAGAGCGGTTTCTGTCCCCATGGAGATTCCAACTAAGTATTGATGGACAACAAACGCCTTCATAGCGGCATACGCAGTCATCCCCGGCAAAAGCACAACAATGCCAGGCACGGCAAAAATGACCACAGGCATCCGCAACGTTCTGGCAAAAGCCTCGCTTAACAGAGACACCACAATACTTGCTACAAAACTGGCCACAACAGGATTGGTGCCGTAATGCATAGCTGCTGCATAAAACAGCCAAGAGACCATGCCAAGGATCCCAACTGGGATAATGGCTTTCTTCGGAATTTGATATAAGATCGAAAAGGAAACGGTAGCTACAATGCTTAACAACGTAATCGTAATCAAGCTGGCGCCCCCTTATCATTCAATAAAAATGCGCACTCAAATCAAGAGCCAAGGCAACTGCTACTGCAATAGCCCCCGAAATAAATAATGCCTCTGCGCCTCGAGCTACACCTGAGAGCAAGTCCCCTGCAAGTAAATCACGGATGGAATTCGTGACAGACATACCTGGAAGCAAGGGAATAACAGCACCAATCACAATAGCACCTTCTGTCGTCGACTTCGTCACCACGCTGATGACAGCTGCGAGAAGAGACGCGGCTAAAGAGGCAAGAAGTACAGCCAAAAACCCAGGTACATAATCAGCCAACCATTCCATCACAAGTTCCGAAAGTAATCCGGCGACGCCACCTGAGATAAAATCAAGGCCATGTCCACCAAAAAACAGCGTAAAACTCCCACTAGAGACAAACGCCGCTAACCGACATATCCACGCTGAATACAAAGGTGCTGCCTTTTCGATTCGATCGAGTTCCTGTAGAGCGTCGTCAATGCTGCATTGTTGTCGCTCAAAGCGGCGTGACAGGTCATTAACCGCACTCACCTTATCCAAATTCAAAGTTGTCTGACCTACCATGCGATGAAGTTTGGTGATGCTGCCATTTGGTGTTGACATAGAAACAAAGATGCCTGTAGGCGTTACGAAACTTTGTATTTGGTGCGCATCCATACCTGCCCCGATCGCCAGATGCCGAATTGTCTGCTCCACCCGCGATGTCTCTCCGCCGTACTGCAGCAATAGCGCCCCGGCCCGCATACAAAGAAGAAGAATCTCCTCCTCCTTCAAGTCGGATCCTCCCAGTTGAGTCACGTGCGCGGTGTACCGCGCCTAGATTCTATTGTACCTGATAGAATCAAGATCGACCAATCCACAAGAGGATGAACAGAATGCTGACGAAAGTTAAAACCGAAGCAAGTAACCACCAATCTGTAACGTCAAAACGACGCCATGTTTTTTTCGTAGATAGGGTTATCTCCTTTTCCACCAATAGATTCCCCCGTTTTTCTAACAAGTCGGTCATATCAGCAATTACTGCCTCACTGTTCATAGATGGTGTTCTCACGGTCATTTTCATCAAGATGGGCACCACCATATCTGCCTGTCGATGCGTGCGAAGATGTTCATCCAACCAAAAATCACGTTCTATCGGAGTTTTCGTCGAAAGATATTCTATAGTTTTTCGAGAAATGGGCGCAACGAATTGCACGCCAAGCATACCAAGCGCAAATACGTCATAGTACATATCAGCTTTGCGCGAACCCCGCCCCCACCATGCTCGATCATAGGCTTCTGTAAACTCCTTAACAGCCTGAGTATGACGAGTGATGCCCCCAAAATCCACAAACCGTGCTTGCGCAGTTTGTGCGTCAAATAAAATATTGGCAGGCTTAAGGTCGCAAAAACTATAGCCTTTGGCGTGCAGAAGCTCCATCATTCGTGCTATTTTTAGCAAACATACTGGAACCCAATGAGTGCCTTTTGCTTGAATAAATTGATCGACAGGAATTCCATCGATATATTCCATAACCAGAACCGACCAACTAACACCCTGAAACGTCATGTCGTCAAGTTCAAGTGCTGCAGGACCCAATTTACGTGTACTTGAGGGGTCTTTCGCGAGATTCTCCAGATGCGTGTACTCTAAAGCAAGCGCCGTGGTATCCGGCCCGATCTTTAAGGCAGCCTGCACTTGGTCTCGCCAGACGAGGTACACACTGCCATTTGCCCCTTGCCCTAACAAACGCACGATACGATAGGTCTGATGCTTCCATTTTCCTTGGATAACCGTTCCGGGCGACAAAACGGGAGTTTTTTTCTCCCATAATGGGTCAAACAACGTAATCCCTCATATGCTTCCTTGCATCTTCTTTACCTCGGTCATTGAATGATGGAAGAAGACGATCGATCGCGGCTAAAAGAGCTGGTCCAGTAGGCGTATTGCCTGCTGGTCTGATGTGCATAAGCATATCCGCTATACTGCCTGACCGATCCTCCATGACATGTTCATCGGCGCTCAACGAATAAGCACTAGGATATGTAAATACATGGAGATGACAACGACCAGAGCGTGCTTTAAGTCCAAATTCCATATCCCGAACCGCTTCACGGACAGAAGCCATTTTCGGTGCCATGCTGGCCGATACATCGATCACGAGTGCCATATGCAGATCAGACTCTTCTGCCATCGTATCGACCATGGCAGCCACTTTTATACGTACATCGGGAGCAAGTTCATCCGTCGGTTTACCGATCAGATTACGTAACTCTTCGTTGACTACTTGTTGCAAAGTTAATTGCATCGTTTGCCGTGTTACCATTTGCATAGTCATCGATAGGTCAGCAACCGATATGATACGACACATGCCGCCACCGGCCTCGGCAATTTCATAAGCCTCCCGTTTACCCTGCTCACCTAAAGAACCGTCATCAATAATACCGATAACACTGGTGGAAATGCCCCGTGAAAGTCCCGTTTTAGCAGCACGAATAGGGTCGGAGCCTACATTGGAACACCCGTCCGTGACGAGAAGTATCTGGCGAAGTACGGTCTCTGAACTCATCGATACACCACTCTCCTCAAAAGGGTTAACAGTTAGTGTTCCCCTTTTAAACGGTGGTTATTCCCTTTGTCATTAGACAGTCACAAGCTTACGCGTTTGGCGCTTTTCCCCCCGCTTCCCTGTCCGTCGTTTACGTAACGTAGGCATATCTGGCACACGAATCGTTGCCCACTGAGGTTTGTAACGGATCATTTTCGCACAAAAGACGGTCATATCGTCTGGTATAGCACCACCACCTGTACGTACAGCGGCCTCAAGTAAAAAGTCGGCAATCATTTGTGGATCAGTCGAATCATAACGTTCCAATTGGCGTTTCACCCAATCTTCGGGATCTTGCATGTGGGAAACGGCTTCTAAAATACCATCGGAAATAAACACAAGAATATCATTTTCAGCTAACGTAGCCGTTTTTACTTGAACATCAATATCATTTAAAATTCCTATAGGAACACTTTCACCGCGGATGGCAAATACATTGCGCCCTTCTTTGATAAAACTCGTTACCGATCCTACCTTGAGAAACTCAGCCTGCAACGTATACAGATCAATCACGGCCAAGTCTAAGGTTGCATACATCTCTTCAGTTGATCGCAGTACAAGTGCCGAGTTAACCGTTTTCACAGTGACGCTTTCGTCAAATCCAGCCTTTAGCAGTTGCTGTACCAGACTAACAGCAGCACCTGACTCCTTACTTGCCTTTTCCCCATTACCCATACCATCGCTAATCGCAATAGCAAAACGACCGTTACCGACGTCAACAGCACTAAAAGAGTCTCCACTTCGCACAGAACCGTCTTTTGCCACACAGGCAAACCCGTGTCTTACGTCATACACTTTTGCTGAGCTGAGCGTTACCAGTTCATACGCTCCATCAGTAGATCGTTCGACTTTTTGTACGCCAATGGTTTCTCCAAGAATCTCCGACAATAAAGGCGCCACCAACTTGCCGCATTCATCATGCCCACTTGGATCCATTTGGAAAACCTGAATCTCTACTTGTCCTTCTTCAAGCGAAATGATATCAATTGCCTGAATTTCAAGACCTAAGCGACTCAAAGCAGATAAAATTTGAACTTCATGCTGATGATTAACACCAGTTTCATGTCGAATCTGATCGGCCAGATCCTCCATAATCCCCGCGACACCAGCGAGCTGTTCTTCAACAAGCCGCCGACTATCCTTTAGTTGCGCTATGACGGCCGTATCTCGTACCGCTTGATTAATCGATCGCCGTAGAGATGGCAATAACTGGTCTAATTTGATGCATCGGCTATACATATCACGAGGAGTATCCTGGACTGTCATATCAGGGTCTATTTGAATCATTTGCACCGTTTGTTTCATCGCTTCATACGTTTTAGCGGCATCACTGCCAAAGCAGCGTTCATGTTTGCGACAAAACTGGCACAAATCGCGTTCCGTCAAATCAATGGCACCTTGCTCTTGAGAATGCGTAGCCTTGACAGGATCCA
>JAKACU010000075.1 GCA_021821185.1 Bacillota bacterium | reverse complement strand
AGTTACGTCACTTTTTGGGTGAATCATCAAATTCCTCATAAATCCGTACACTGCTTGCATTCATCGCCCCTTCGAGATTACGCCGTGAATATTTCAGGTGAATAAAAGCGTTTGGATTGCCGCTGCAGTCACCCTGCTGTTTTGGTCGTCGGCTTTTGCTGGTATCAGAGCAGGAATTTTAGGCGGATATAGTCCTGGGGCACTCGTTTTATTACGTTTTGTTGTTGCGTCAAGCGTTTTTCTTCTTTATGCCTTGGTGAAAAGAGTTCAACCTTTGCAAAAAAAGGATTTATTACGTACGATCGCCATGGGATTATGTGGGATATTCATCTACCACACCGCACTGACTTTTGGTGAACGCGTTGTGCCAGCTGGAACGGCCAGCCTATTGATTGCGGCAGCGCCCGTCTTTACGGCGCTGATCTCGGTTATAGTGGAAAAACAACGTCTGTATTGGCGCGGGTGGTTCGGCATTGCTTTAGGCATGGGCGGTGCTGCTTTAGTGACGTTAGGCGCGGGGCATACGGATTCATTTACAGGATCTGCATTACTGATCTTATTGTCTGCAGTCAGCACTTCCGTTTTTTTCGTCTTTCAAAAGCCTTTGTATAAAACGTACAAAGCGATCGATCTTACTGCTTATTTCACTTGGTTTGGTACGATTCCTATGCTTGTTTTTTTGCCGCAATTGACTCACGAGGTGACTCATGCATCTCTTATGGCTACGTTATCGGGAATCTACATAGGGATTTTTCCTGCGGCTGTGGCTTACGTGTCTTGGGGTTATGCGCTATCGAAAGCTCGTACACATGAGGTGGCGAGTTTGCTCTACATCAATCCCGTTCTGGCAGTTCTTGTTGCTTGGGTATGGCTCGACGAAAAACCGCAAAGTATCGCCATATTTGGCGGCATTGCAGCAATAATAGGGGTTATCATTGTCAATTCTCGAAGAGAAAAGGCTTAGTAAAATTGGCCTTGCGAGGGCGTATAATTTTCATTATAATGTTCATAGTCTTTCGTCCGGTGAGGATGAAAGACTTCTTCGCTTAAAACGCCTATGCATCTACACATAGATAGAGAGAAAACTTGTTTTTAGAGAGATCACGGGAGGAACGTTAATGGAGCGAATCTGGATTTACGACACAACCTTGCGCGATGGTGCCCAAGCCGAAGGCGTAAGTTTTACCGTTGCCGATAAGCTGGAAGTCGTTCGTCTGCTTGATGAACTCGGTGTAGATTATATTGAAGGTGGTTGGCCAGGATCCAACGCCAAAGATCTGGAGTTCTTCTATCAATTGCGTTCTGTGCCGTTGAAGCATAGTCGTGTTGTAGCATTTACAAGTACGCGGCGAAAAGGACAACGCATTGAAGAAGATGAGCATATGAATCGTGTGTTAGGCACGGGCTTGCGTCATTGTGCTGTGGTAGGGAAGACTTGGGACTTTCATGTCGAGGCTGCGCTGCGCACAGATTTGAAGGAAAATCTATCTATGATCAAGGACACGATTGCTTTTCTCAAGGAACGTGATATCGAAGCGTTATTTGATGCCGAGCATTTCTTTGATGCTTATAGACATAATCCGGATTATGCTCTTTCAGCTTTAGCTGCGGCACGCGATGCAGGGGCGGATTGGTTCGTTTTGTGCGATACGAACGGAGGCATGTTGCCGCATGAGATTAGCGAGATTGTCGCACAGGTCAAGAAAAACAACTTTGGACCTCTTAGTATCCATGCACATAATGACGGAGGCCTCGCTGTAGCCAATGCGCTGTCAGCGGTCAGGGAAGGCGCCACGCAGGTTCAAGTGACGATTAATGGCTTTGGTGAGCGGTGTGGAAATACGGATTTGTGTGTTGTTGTTCCCAATCTGACGCAAAAGTTGGGCATGACCTGCCACATGGGTGAATTGGGTCTAACACGGATGAAAGAGCTTTCGGAGCGAATCTATCAAATGACAGGTAAGGAACCGGCGCATGCTCAACCGTTTGTTGGTAAAAGTGCGTTTGCGCATAAGGCAGGAATTCACGTCAGTGCTGTTGTGCGCAATCCTTCACTTTATGAGCATGTTAATCCAAAAATCGTCGGTAATGATCGCCGCGTGCTTATCTCTGAGCTTTCCGGTGCCAGCAATGTCATTTACCAATTAGAGCAACATGGACTGCCAACTCCTCCGGAAGTCGTGACGAGAATTCTACTGCGTGTTAAAGAGGCTGAGCAACGTGGTTATGTCTATGAAGAGGCTGAATCTTCCTTGGAAATGTTGATGTGTGACGAGCTTGGGCTTGTTAACGGAAATTGGCAAAAGATTTATGCTACGGTGGAAAATGGCGCGGAAGGTGTGACGGTGGCGAGTACTTGGGCACAGGATGGCACAACCATGCAAGGGCGTGCCACAGCCCCGACAGAGACGATAGCTGTCTGTGAAGCGGTGGGCCTTTTTGCGAAAGGATATGTGCTTGCAGAGGATCAGATGGTGCCTTTATCCACCGTGGGCGATATCAAGCGATATCGAGCGCGTCTGACAGGGGCTTGCGGCTCATTGAGGATCAGTACCATTGGAGTAGGCACGACAAGACTAAATGCCTTACTTGAGGCTGCGTTACAAACACTGCAGTACATCCATATGAAAATGGAACCGCCATTGGACTCTAGGCAGCTATCATTATAAGGATGCTGGGCGAAAGTCTTGGCTTTCGCCCAAGTGTATGAGTCTCACTGCTGTTGCAGGATCTCTTTTACGATATAGCGAATGAGATCGCCACGGCTGATTACGCCAACTACCTGTGCTTGGTCGTTAACTACGGGCAACTTTTTGAAACGTTGACGGGAAAAGATGGATGAGATGTCTTCGATCGGTGTTGTAGGTGCCACCGTCACCAGATGGCGCTTTGTCATCATGGTATGCACGGGTTGCATGATGCCGTCTTGGATAAGTTCAGGCAATGAAGTGTCTTCTACGTAATACGTGACAAAAGAAAGAAGATCAATTGTGTGGGAAAAGTGTGGCTGTAAGTGTGTCAGAATATCGCCGATCGTAATCATTCCGGCTAGGTGTCTGTCTTGGTCAAGGACTGGCATACCACTGACTTTGCGTTCCGCAAATTGGAGCAGCACATCACGAATCAAGGCATTTGGACGGACATAAATCAGATCGCAAATCATGAAATCTTCTGCGGTCATCATGATCAAAGCCTCCTTATACGTCAAAATAAATGCATAGTACAGTGCTTACCTTACATATTGTTATCATACTGCAAGAAGGATGGGGGATGGAACTACATTGGACGTGTTTCGACGATTACGTAAATTTTATCGTCCGTACATGGGACAATTATATGCAAGTTTATTTATGTTAGCGTTATCCACTGCATTAAGCTTAGTTTATCCGTATTTACTCAAACTGATCATTGATCAAGTCATCTTACAACACCAATACAACGAGCTTCTGCTTTTGATCGCGGGAATTCTTGTAGCCGCTCTGATCAAAGGTGTTTTTAACTTTGGCCAGCAATACATGGGTCAGGTTTTTGGTATTCATACATCGTATGATCTAAGAAATACGCTATATAAACAACTCAATCGGCAATCTTTTTCCTATTATGACGAGGTGCACACGGGCGATCTTATGTCTCGTCTGACAGCTGATCTCGATGCATTTCGGCAGTTTTTGGCGTTTGGTTTTAATAGTATCGTTAACTTTGTCTTACTGGTTGTCTTTGGCTTAGCCATGATGGTGTCATTGAACCCCATTTTAACGGTATGTGTGGTTGTCTTAATGCCTGTATTGGCGTTTATCGCGGTGCGTTTTGATAATCACCTATGGCCAGCGTATCAAAAGGTTAGGCGAACGCTCGGGCAATTGAACACAGCTGTTCAGGAGAACATTATGGGTGTTCGTACGGTCAAGTCGTTTGCTAAAGAAGACTTTGAAACCGATAAATTTCAACAGCGAAATGATTCTTACTATGAATCCAACATCAGAACCGCTGGACTGTGGAATAAGTACTTTCCTTACATGGAGTTTATCGGCAATCTTGAGGTTGCCATTGTCTTGTTAGTTGGCGGTTATTTCGTCATGCATGGCATGATGAAGCTAGGTGATTTAGTTGCCTTCTTCAGTATTCTATGGTTTATTACGGTTCCAATGTCCCAATTAGGTTACCTATTGAACAATTGGACACAGTCAGTGGCGGCTGGAGAGAGGTTACTAGACATCCTTGATGCAGACAATTCTGTGACATCAATTTCAAATGCTTACACTGGCAAGAGCAATGGTAGTGTTGAATTCGTTCACGTCGGCTTGTCGCATGGTACTTCTGAAATATTGCATGATATTCATTTCAGTGTTTACGCAGGGCAAACAGTGGCTTTGCTCGGAGTTACAGGTTCCGGAAAATCGAGCCTGGTCAATTTGATTCCACGTTTTTATGATGCGGCTGATGGACAGGTTCTCGTGGGCGGAGTTGATGTGCGAAATTGGGATCTACAAAGCTTACGCAAAGAAATTGGTGTCGTTTTTCAAGAGTCATTTTTGTTTTCCACCACGATTTTCGCCAATATTGCCTATGGCAACCCGGAGGCAACATTCGAGGATGTACAAAAGGCAGCTTTGTTAGCCAATGCTGATGAGTTTATTTCGCAACTTCCTAATGGATATCGGACGCTTGTAGGGGAACGCGGAATTGGTTTATCGGGTGGTCAGAAACAGCGGCTTGCACTTGCGCGTGCCATTTTAGTAAATCCAAAAATCTTGGTGCTCGATGATGCGACAAGCGCTGTCGACATGGAGACAGAATACATGATTCACCAAGCGTTAGATCATGTCATGAAAGGACGCACGACTTTTGTTATTGCCCATCGAATTTCCTCATTGAAGAGAGCTGACCTTATTTTAGTTTTGGATGATGGTCGCATTGTACAGCGCGGTAGGCATGAGGAGTTGTTGCGTGAACCCGGATTGTATCGCGTTATTTATGACATGCAATTTAGGGATCAGGAAGACTTTTCTGATCTACATTCTATGGCACAAGGATCATAAAGGAGAGAAATTCATTGTCGGCAAAGGAAGAAGCCAAAGAGTTACGCGTGCCATTTATTTATAAAGATGATGAAGATCTTGAAAAACCATTTCAATGGGCACAATTTCGTCGGTTATTTCAGTATGTCTATGAGTTTCCGAAGCTTACGACTGGTGCTTTTACCTTTAATATCTTGGGTAGTTTACTAGCACTTATTGTGCCTTACATGATTGGTGTTACTATCGACAAGGCTATTGGTCATCACAGTTTATCTTTCTTGATAGAACTTGCGGTCATTCTCATCGCCCTATATATCGGCAAATTCTGGATGACAAGATTGAGCATTCGCTTTACGAACTACTTGGGACAAAGTGTTATCCGCCGTTTGCGTAACCAACTTTTTTCGCATGTTCAAGCATTATCCTTTGACTTCTTTGATCAAAGGCCGGCTGGCTCTGTACTAGTGCGAATTATGAACGATGTAAATTCCTTGCAGGATTTATTCACCAATGGCGTTGTCAGCAGTATTACGAATTTGCTGACCCTCCTAGGAATCATTATCATTATGTTAGTTCTAAACGTCCGTTTGGCGTTATTATCGATGGTCGTTATTCCTTTTATGTTCTTTTTATCGACAAGGCTGCGTGTCTCAATTCGTCGCAGTTGGCAGCAGGTAAGACGTAGATTATCGCGAATTAATTCCCACTTAAATGAGAGCATTCAAGGAGTGCGTGTCACAGAGGCTTACGTTCGACAAGATGAAAATCAGGTTTTCTTTGAGGAAATGAATGCGGATTATCTTGGCCAATTCCGCCGTGCTACTGGACTTTCAGCGATTTTTGGCCCGGTGGTCGACGTGACAGGAAGCCTCGGTACTGTTCTGTTGTTTTGGTATGGTGTGCATCTTCTCATGCTCGGGCAAGTCACTGTTGGTTTATTGGTAGCCTTCGCCAATTACCTAGGTAACTTCTGGACGCCTATTTCACAATTAGGTCAGTTATATAATCAAGTGCTCGTAGCCATGGCGTCATCAGAGCGGATTTTTGAGTATCTTGATACGAAACCTGGTGTAATAGATGGAGAAAATGCATCAGCTTTATCACCTATCGTGGGTAAAGTTGAATTCAATCAAGTAGAGTTTGCTTATGATAAAGACCATAAGGCGCTGTCTGGTGTATCAATGATGGTACAACCAGGGGAATCCGTTGCTTTAGTGGGCCATACGGGAGCTGGAAAAAGCACGGTCATCAATTTACTAGCGCGATTTTATGAGCCGACTGCCGGCCGCATCCTCATTGATTCCCAAGACATTAGCTTGGTGCAATTACAAACGTTGCGTGAACAGATTGGTATTGTGTTGCAAGATACGTTTATTTTTTCAGGAACGATCATGGAAAATATCCGCTTCGGACGTCCCGATGCATCAGATGAAGAAGTCATCCAGGCGGCCAAAGCGGTGTACGCAAATGATTTCATCATGCACTTGGAAGATGGTTATCAGACGCAAGTTCGTGAGCGAGGCAGCCGCTTATCGATGGGTCAGCGACAATTGTTGTCATTTGCTCGTGCGATTTTAGCAGATCCAAAGATTTTGATTCTCGATGAAGCTACGGCAAGTATCGATACGCATACCGAGCATATTATCCAACTGGGCTTAAAAAACCTTTTGCAAGGTCGGACTTCCTTTGTCGTGGCTCATCGTCTTTCTACGATTCGCGATGCCGATCAAATCTTGGTCTTTAAGGATGGCCGAATTATGGAACGTGGAGATCATGCAAGTTTGATGGAAAAACCCGGGTACTATCGAGAACTGGTAGAAGCGCAGTATCGTTACATGGCGTAAAGAGTGGGCTCAGATTGTTGTAGTGAATAACGGTGAGCCGATGTATGGCTCGTGTGATAGCGACATACAGGAGTTTAATGTCTGTCTCTTGTTTCGGATCATAGTTTTGTATATCCGGATTGAACAGGATGACGGCATCAAATTCCATGCCTTTGCTGAGATAGATCGGGACAATGTGAAGGCTCGTTTGATACTTGTCATCTTTGGCTGTCATTAAGGTTGCATCAAGATGATGTTTCTTAAGTTGTTGGTGCAATGTGCGGCATAAAGCAGCTGTTTTATCAATGATAGCGATGTTGTCATATCCACTGTGCCATAATTTTCTGACGGTAGCCACTACGTGTTGTAATGCTTCTTCGCGGTTCTTAGATTGGATAATGTTAGGTATTGCACCGTGACGCAAAACTGGTGTTACGGTAATTTTTTTATAAAGCGTAGAGTGACGTAAAACAGTTAGCGCAAACGTCATGATTTCCACAGTGGAGCGGTAACTTTGTTGCAAAGTAGCCATCGTTGCTTGGTGGTTAAAAACTTGGTTTTGAATCGTCTCCCAATCGTAAATGCCTTTATGTTCATAAATACTTTGAGCTACATCACCGAAGATACTCAGTGTATCATGATTGGTTGCCATTCGTAGACAATCAAGTTGAAATGGCATTAAGTCTTGTGCTTCATCTACGACGATGTGTGAGTATTTGCATTTTGCGGGTAGCCCATGCATGGTTACGGTAAGATAAATCAGTGCTGCTAAATCATCAACTTCGTAGGTGTCCTTTGTGTGAGAAAAATACTGAACGAGTTCTTCTATGGTGTTGTCAGCAATCGTATAGCCTGCATGGAGAGCGATAAAACGAATGTTTTTTTCTCGGCTCATCACTAAGCGATAGAAAGTAAACAGATCAAATTTTCGAATTTTTGCCTGATAGCGTTGAAAACGCTGTTCGTATTTTTTCTTCATGGCTAAAACACGTTCTTGTATCGCCAAATAACGTCCTTTGCGTAGGCCTTGTTCAAGAGTGCTCGTGGCTTGTGCTATACAGTCATCACGCCATGCTTTTAAAAAATAGAGCAATCGTTCACGCCTTGTTACATAGGGATAATGTGCCAAATCCTCGAAAAATCGTTTGTGAATCGCTTCTTGGCTCATTTTATATTGATCACTTAAGACCAAATCTTCGTCAGGTAGACAATGGTTTAAAAATTGTGCAAGAACTTTCTTCAATACTGTTTTTGTTGCCATTTCACCACGAAGTCGTGAGGCGAGAATCATTGTCGATGTGTTTATGTCTGTGCTTAGTTTATCTTTGCGTTCAAACAGTATAGCTGTTTTGGAAAATGGGTTTTCAAGGCGGATTTTCGCTGGTAAGAGATTGACCGCCCATTTTTCCCATGTGGTTTGCACAACCCCGTCAACGCCAAGATCAGGCAGGACGTTAGAAATGTAGTCTAAAAACACCGTGTTAGGAGCAATCACAAGAAAATTATCAAAAACTGTACGATCTTTTTGACGATAGGCGAGAAATGATAGACGGTGTAGGGCAATCGTTGTTTTACCACTTCCGGCGGCTCCCTGCACTACTAATGGTTTGGTTGCATCCGCGCGAATAATGTGATTTTGTTCGGCTTGAATGGTTTCCACGATGTCTGTTAAGCGATCTTTACTGCGTCCTTCCAGTCGTTGTAAAAGAAGAGGATTGATGCCTGCGGCTTGTGTGCTGTCAAAAAAGCGCAGTATTCGTCCGTGTTGA
>JAKACU010000074.1 GCA_021821185.1 Bacillota bacterium | reverse complement strand
AGTACAAAAGGTTCGGAAGCCCAGCCATTCCAAACTCATACATTCCTGTATCATCCAATTTTGGTGTCCTCTTTACATCGCTATGAATATTTCAGGATTAATCAAACCAGCGAGAATAATAAACTTAATACCTTCATCATCGATCTTGCCAAACTTGATGTACCAAAAAAAGCTATACACAACGGAAATATATGCCACAGCGAGCAATCCCGATACAATTGTCAATTTTCTGCTTAAACGACTAGCAACAAACCGTTGACGAACAAAAAAGACAAGCGCAGAAATGATAGGCGTCAGCATGTACGATATGTATGCGGTCGGTCCACCAATCACTGTACGAACAGCAAGTTGAATCAGTGTGGCCGGGAGCCACGCCCAAACCCCACCGTATAACGTTGCGACGATCAATGGAACATTGCGCAAATCAAAAAAGAAGTCATGCATTAGAACCACTGGAAAACTTAATGCCAAGGATGCGGTACACCCAGCAAATAAACCGATGACAATTTTGTGCCTACGCGTTCCTTTAGTGATGCGTTCAAATCCAGTTATTTGATAGATGTAGACGGGAAATAACACGATGAGCATTTGTAACATAAAATAACGAACCACTATTTCTATGCCTCCTGCAGATACATATACTTATAGGTAAGCTATAGATTTGATTATATCTGTCCTGCGCATGGTGATCCAGTTCTATGAATGTGCCTATTGGCACTCATCAACGTGTTTGCTCGGTTGTACTGATTAAACCACCTTTGCTATACACCAAATAGACGTTGACATTGCTTTTCCCATCTGTCATTTTATGAGTGAGTGATTACTTACTTTTAGGGGATGACAGGATGCCTCTCGCTGAAATTCAACGTGAACAAATTACACAGGCAAGTATCGTAGCCAATCATGTTACGCGCCGATTCGGAAAAAAAACGATACTGAAAGATATTAGTCTTGAAGTCTTAACATCAGAAATCTTTGGGTTGTTAGGACCTAGCGGATCTGGGAAAACCACCCTTGTTAAACTGCTAGCAGGCATTGACGAAGCATCGAGTGGTTCCGTACACATGGACGGCATTACGTTGCCACGGCGTGATGCATTAGCCAATATTGGCTACATGGCTCAGTCCGATGCGCTGTACGAAGAATTGACGGCGCAAGAGAATCTAGACTTTTTTGCCTCGCTCTTTGGCTTATCGGGCAAAGCAAAACGACGCCGAATGGAAGAAGTAATGGCACTCGTCGATCTACAAGGCTCTCTTAAAAAATTGGTCTCGTCATTTTCTGGCGGCATGAAGCGTCGCTTATCTCTTGCTATCGCTTTGTTACATCAACCGAAAATTCTTATTCTCGATGAGCCAACTGTCGGCATAGATCCTGTCTTGCGGGTATCCATCTGGAACGAACTACGGACGATGAGCGCCGACGGAACGACGATCATTATTACCACACACGTTATGGATGAGGCAGACAAATGTGATCGACTCGCCATGATTCGAAACGGGAGTTTGATTGCTTTGGGATCGCCCGATGAATTAAAGCAGGAAACGAACGCATCTACCATCGAAGAAGCCTTTCTAACGTACGGAGGTGCCCGCGCATGAGAATCCGTGCTTTAGTCTTTCGTATCTGGCGACAATTTCTTCATGATAAGAGAACACTTGCTCTTATGTTACTTGCGCCACTTTTTGTCATGACACTCATTTCTCTTGTCTTTAACGGAAGCACATATAAACCAAAAATCGGACTCATTCATGTACCGGTTGCCTTGTCACAGCAACTCGCAAAAGAAAGCGTGACATTGTCATCCTATGCATCATCCGCGAGTGCATTGTCTGCGTTGAAAAATCAAAGTATCGATGCCTATGTTGATTTTCATCACGGACAACTTGCTATCAAACTCGAAGGTAGCAATCCATCGACTAGCCAAGCTGTATTGATGAATCTGCAAAAGCTGACACAACCGGCGATCACGCGTCAGGCATTGAGCCAACCAACGGTTTCTTACTTATACGGATCCGCCTCGATGACTTCTTTTGATAACTTCGGTCCCGTTTTGATCGGATTCTTCGCTTTTTTCTTTGTATTTTTAGTGGCGGGAATTTCATTTTTAAATGAACGCACTACAGGGACACTTGATCGTCTGCTTGCAACACCCATCAAACGCTATGAAGTTGTGCTTGGTTACGTACTTGGCTACGGCGCCTTCACGATCGTTCAGGCATTTTTAATTGCTTGGTTTTCAGTTGATATCCTTGGTATGATGATGACAGGGTCACTATTTACGTTATTGATTGTGACATTACTGCTTTCCATGAGCGCATTGACTTTCGGCATCTTTATTTCGTCCTTTGCCAATTCCGAATTTCAAATCATGCAATTTATCCCTATTGTCGTGGTCCCACAGATCTTTTTCTCAGGCCTTTTCAACATCGCCACGATGGCTCCCTGGTTACGCTGGCTCAGTTACCTTATGCCCCTGTACTATGGCGCTGAGGCAATGCGAAACGTGATGATACGGGGCAAAGGCATAGATGTCATAGGATTGGATCTTCTTTTCTTGCTCGCTTTATCCCTCGTATTTATCGTGTTAAATGTCTTCACATTACGAAAGTACCGCAAAGTGTAGGTGGCCAATATGCCTGATAAAGATGAGAAAATGACCGAAAAACAAATTCGAATTGTCCAAGCCGCTGTTGAGATCTTTGCACAAAAGGGTTATTCTGCGACATCCACGAGTGAAATAGCAAAGCGAGCGGATGTCGCAGAAGGGACGATTTTTCGTCATTACAAAACAAAAAAGAAACTATTTCTGTCGATCGTCACGCCGGTCATGGCGAAGTTCGTTGCTCCGTTTGTATTGCGCGACTTTTATCAGTTACTCGAAGAAAGCTATGACAGTTTCCCTGATTTTTTACGGGCGGTTTTGCGCAACCGGCTCGCCTTTGTCGTGAAAAACGGTCCTGTGATCAAAATCCTCTTACACGAAATTCCTTTTCATAAGGAACTTCGGCAGCAATTTAAGGAACAAATTTTTCCGCAAGTCGCAGGGCCCATAGAACGCATCATAGTTCATTTTCAAGAGCGTGGCGAATTGATCAATCTAGCTCCTTTTGCGCTTATTCGCCTGAGCGTTTCCGTCATGGCTGGGTATATCTTGACAAGATGCTATATACTACCTGAAAAAGAATGGAACGACGAAAAAGAAATTGAACTTGCCGTGCAATTTATCATGAATGGACTGACACCGACTTAAAGCTTCGCATCGTGATGTTCGATCGTCCAAATCACCAACAAGATGCCTTGAAGCGTCTCATCCCAGCTTCTGGCGCATTGCTCAACCCATTGCTTTTAACTTAATGTAAAACGTTATAAGCATAGCACTTCGTGACCGTATGGATTGGTAAGTAAGAAAAACCACTCGCGGGTAGCGAGTGGTTACTTGCCATCACAAAAATTTGCGTTGAATTCGATTTCCATCGTAGGAAAATAGTATATTTCGCCCCTCTAAAACCGTCTCTAAGTGTACCGGACGACCCCACAACTTAAAAACGTGTGGTAACGTCTTTTCGCTATACTTCACGTCAAGTTCCATACCTTCATACGCGTGTTTCAGATACAATTCTCCCGCCACCTGATAATCCCCATCCATCACATAAAGCACGGGGTAACCGCCGTTCGTCCGACTGGCACATAATTTGTCGCGTACTTTTCGCCAGTCTTTCTCCACAATCCTCCATTCGTTACCAACCTTTTGGTAGAGAAAGAGATCCAATTCCTCAATCAAATCTTGCGTCAAGTAATTGCGCAAAAATGAAGCATCGGATTCCATCTCACGAACTTCAAACATTTGTTGCCTACCTACATTACCTTCAACATGAAATCGGTCGCGACGGTCCCCTGTTGGCACTTCATACTCTTTTTCAATCGCTTCCCAGATCTTTACGCCAAGCAAATAAGGATTGATGTGCATTCGTGATGGTGCGGTAACTCCCGCATTGGTTCTAGCAAAATCAATGGCCTCAGCTCCTGTCAAATCAAGTTCGCGCATGATGCGCTGGTGCCAATACGTAGCCCAGCCTTCATTCATCACCTTTGTCTCAATTTGCGGCCAAAAATACAACATTTCCTCCCGTAAGACGGTTAGAACATCTCGTTGCCAATCCGTGAGTGTCTTGCTGTTGTGCACAAGAAACAACAAGAGATCTTTTTGCGGGTGTACTATATCCCTTGGCTTTTCTTTCCGTTGCTGTGTGGATAACCGCTCATCTAAGGAAAATAGGTCATCGTAAGGGCTCAGTCTACGATTATCTTTGCTTGCCTCGTTTCGATCGCCATCAGATGGCCGTATCAAGCGCTGCTGACGTGCCGTTTCCGACGGATCGATGTGCTCCTGGATTGCAAGAACCGAGTCAAGGAATTCCTCGACGGCAACTTTTCCATACTGCATTTCATACGCACGAAAACGTTCTGCACTTGCAGCCATGCTGTCGACCATGTTACGAGGGGTGTGTTTGAACATCGCATTATTCTTAAAGAAGTCGCAATGAGCAAGCACATGGGCGCACACCATCTTATTTTCCACAAGCGAGTTGTTATCTAACAAAAAAGCGTAACACGGATCGGAGTTAATCACGAGCTCATAAATTCGACTAAGCCCCAAATCATAGTCAACTTTCATTCGATAGTAAAATTTTCCGAATGTCCAATGTGAGTATCTGGTAGGCATTCCTTGGTAGGCGCCGAACGTATAAAGTACATCGGCGGGAACAACTTCAAAACGCATATCGTAAAAATCAAGGCCGTATCCCCGTGCCAACTCAACCATGCGATCAATTGCCTGTTCAAGTTCAAGCAACTCTGCGGAAGTCATAACGCACCTCCTGAGACACTTTGTGAAGGACCAAAAAACGTATGCAGTGAACGATAAATGTCTGCCTTTTCGCGAATAATGGCATGTCGGAATAAAGGGCTGTGAATATGACGATAGGCACTCATCAACGTGCTTGCCCGGTTATACTGATTGACCTCTCCATAGCCAAATAGATTAGACACATCCATCAATTTGTGAACCAACTGCACACATTTGTCGTTATCCGATGTAAGATTGTCTCCGTCGGAAAAATGCACCGGGTAGATGTTGTAGCGATCGGGTGAATACTTCGTTTCGATAAGATCAAGAGCGAGCTTATAGGCTGATGAACAGATCGTACCGCCACTTTCACCTTTCGTGAAGAATTCTTGCTCGGTGACAACCTTTGCCTCTGTGTGATGCGCGATAAACTGAATGTCAACCGTTTGATACTTAGTACGCAAGAACCGCACCATCCAAAAGAAAAACGTTCGTGCTACATATTTTTCAAAAGTCCCCATGGAACCCGACGTATCCATCATCGCCAAAACGACAGCTTGAGAATGTGGCCTTTCGACATCTTCCCACGTCTTAAAGCGAAGATCATCAAGTGCGATGTCATGCAACCCAGGTTTGCCAGCACGCGCATTTCTCAATACATTTTCCAGGATTGTACGTTTTTTATCGATGTTGCTTTGCAAACCCTTTTTACGCACGTCTTTGAACGCAATATCTTCAACTATCACGTCCTCTGGGGATTTCTGTACTAAATTTGGCAATTGCAAATCAGCGAATAGCAACTCCTGAATCTCATCGACCGACACTTCAGCCTCATAGTAATCAGCCCCAGCTTGATCTCCGGCGCCTGAGTCGTGCCCTGCTCCCTTTTCCCCAGAACCATCCTTAGCGATCACATCTCCTATCGCAGAATCACCATCACCTTGACCAGTTTGCTGACTTTTGTTGAAATTGTACCGAAAATGAAATTCATCTAACGACCGAATTGGAATTTTAACGACCTGTCGGCCATCCGTCATAATAATACCTTCCTCGCTAATCAGATCAGCAAGATTTTTGCGGATGGCCTCCCTTACCTTTTCCTGATGACGAGCCTGATCTTGCTCTCCTTTTCGATGCAGGCTCCAATCATCCTTACTAATAAAAAAGGAAGTATCGCCCACGGTAAACATCCCCTATCATCACCACATGCACTGTGTTAAAGGTGGGGTGCGCGTTGCGCACCCCAAGCATGACAATCATCGATTCAACAAGCTGCCAGTGTACTGCAATAGTTCATTGGCACACACGGGACAATACCCAAATTCGTCCATTAATCTTTTGCTGACTTCATTAATCTTTTTTAGCTGAGTCCCATCAGGAGTTTTAGCCGACGTAGTAATCTTTACGACATCTTTCAAATCCGCAAATAGCTTTTTTTCGATAGCTTCACGTAATCTCTCGTGCGAATGATACTCAAACCTCTTGCCACGTCTGGAAAATGTTGATATGCGAATTAGAATTTCCTCACGAAACGCTTTTTTCGCGTTGTCCGAAATCCCAATTTGTTCTTCGATCGAGCGCATCAATTTCTCATCCGGATCCAGTTCCTCACCTGTGATAGGGTCTCGCAACTTTTGCCAGTTGCAATAAGCCTCCACATTATTCAAATAATTCTCGAGCAACGTTTTAGCCGATTCCTCATAAGAATACACGAACGCCTTTTGAACTTCCTTTTTGGCCAATTCATCATACTCTTTGCGAGCAATGGCAACAAAGTTCAACATTCGTTCTCGATCTTCCTTACTAATCGATGCATGTTGGTCCAGTCCGTCTTTAATGGCACGCAACACGTCAAGCGAATTGATACATGACGTGTCACGCCGAATAAGCGCGCTTGAGATTCGATTGATCACATATCGTGGATCGATACCGCTCATGCCTTCATCGACAGCTTCGTTGCGTAGTTCCTTTACATCGCTTTCCTTGAAACCTTCGACCGTTTTCCCATCATACAAGTACAGCTTTTTTAGCAAATCCATGCCCTGTTTCTTGGATTCTTTTAGCCGACTCAAAATCGTAAAAATGGCAGCTGTCCAGAGAGCATGTGGCGCTATATGAACATCACGCAAATCGCTTTGCGAAACGAGTTTATTGTAAATCTTCACTTCTTCACTCGCACTTAAGTTATACGGCACTGGCATGACGATCATGCGCGATTGCAACGCTTCATTACGTTTGTTGTTAACAAAAGTGCGATACTCTGTTTCATTAGTATGGGCCACAATCATTTCATCGGCTGAGATAAGCGCAAACCGTCCGGCTTTAAAGTTTCCCTCTTGCGACAATGAAAGAAGATGCCAGAGGAATTTTTCGTCGGACTTTAACATTTCTTGAAATTCCATCAGACCCCGATTAGCCTTATTCAGTTCACCATCAAAACGGTACGCTCGTGGGTCGCTCTCTGACCCATACTCAGCGATCGTGGAAAAATCGATGCTGCCTGTCAGATCTGCAATGTCCTGGCTTTTCGGATCCGATGGGCTAAAAGTACCGATGCCCACCCGCTCTTCTTCAGACAATAAGACACGTTCCACCAAGACGTTTTCAATCGTGCCTCCGTACTCTGCTTGTAATCTCACACGGCATGACGGACAAAGGCTCCCTTCGATGCGTACACCAAGTTCCTCTTCAACATCTCTTCGCATCGGTTCGGGAATAAGATGTAGCGGTTCCTCATGCATGGGACAACCTTTAATACCATACAAAGCACCAACAGATGTCCTCGAATATCGTTCAAGGCCTTTCTTTAGCAACGTGACGATGGTTGACTTTCCACCGCTGACAGGCCCCATCAGAAGTAAAATGCGTTTTCGTACGTCAAGTCGTTTTGCTGCCGAATGAAAATATTCCTCGATCAATCGTTCCAAAGGCTGATCAAGGCCGAATAACTCGTCAGCAAAAAAACGATACTGTTTTCTTCCATTTTCCCCTTCATCGATACCTGCCCGGGCAATCATGTGATAGATACGTGAATGTGCAGTTTCAGCGATACGAGGCTGTTTTTTCACAAGTTCAATGTAATCAGCCATGGTTCCTTCCCACAAAAGTTCCTCTTCTTGTGCCCGGTATGCAGCCAGACGGTCAAGTATTCCCATGCCATTTACCCCCTTTGACACACGGACTAGCGATTCCATCTCGAGGGATGTGCTATTATGCTTATGCACGGGTTGCGCGCGGGTTGCTGTTTTTTAAACGATCATTATACGAGGATGTGAACAGGGTGGCTTCTTTAAAAACGCGTCTAATCTTTCAGGCCGCTATCGACGTATTTTCCCTACGAGGTTTTGAAAAAGCGACCATGGATGAAATTGCATCGCGTGCCAATGTAGCTAAGGGCACCATTTATTATCACTTCAAAAGTAAAGAAGAGCTTTTTCTTTTTCTCGTTACTGAAGGTACGGAATTGCTTAGAGAGAGCGTATTGTCCAAAGTCGATCATACTGACACACCGATCGATCAAATTAAAACGATCATAAAGGAACAGTTAAATTTTTTTGGAGAATATCGTGATTTATGTATCATTTTGCTGCGAGAAGCATGGGGAGATGACAGTCGGCAACATGAGTTTCGACGCATGCTGGTTCACTATGTGAACGCCATTCAAGGTATCGTACAAGCAGGGATACAATCAGGAGACTTTTTGCCGGGCGATCCCCAGACCGGGGCATGGTCCATCTTTGGATCAATTAGTATGGCAGCATTACACCACTTATTTACTGATCCTAACATGGATC
>JAKACU010000073.1 GCA_021821185.1 Bacillota bacterium | reverse complement strand
CTTGATCGTGTGGTGCTTGATCGTGTGGTGCTTGATCGTGTGGTGCTTGATCGTGTGGTGCTTGATCGTGTGGTGCTTGATCGTGTGGTGCTTGATCGTGTGGTGCTTGATCGTGTGATGCTTGATCGTGTGGTGCTTGATCGTGTGGTGCTTGATCGTGTGGTGCTTGATCGTGTGGTGCTTGATCGTGTGGTGCTTGATCGTGTGGTGCTTGATCGTGTGGTGCGCGCTCGGCACACTTGGCGACACGACGTGAGTATCACCCACTTTTGTATGCACATGTGCTGTACGCGGCGTATGCGACACCACAAAGTCGAGATCTTTTTGCAGGGAGGGATCCTTCGTCAACGCTTGAACCAAGGAAGTGAATTGCTTCGCCCCACCTACCGCCTTGTCCATATGGCCAAGTACCAGATCTGAGAATTTAACATGAACACCTTGACGCTTTGCTTCCACGTAAAGTGCTAAACGTCCAGCTGATATATGATAGTGTTGCGCCGCCTGTATGACATCCTTGTGCACGACAATCGCAATCACACGCATCGCCTTTTTAGGTAACGAGTGTAAAACATCAGCTTGTACGGTTTTAAGCAAGGCAGGTACCGTAGTTTGCGACGATGCAGTAGCTCCTGCTGCAGTCACGATCACCGTTGAAGATCGCTCCATAAACCCGGCCTGTTGTACAGCGCGCAGGTACGTAGCAATCGCTTTTGACAGCTCCATACCTTGAACATGAACAGAACGTGATACTTGCGATGCAGCCGAATCAAGGGCCTCAAGGGACAAGACACGATCATGCTGATTCACCGTAAATTGCACACTCGGATTAATATCCATGGTGACATAGGCAAACGGCATGGCATCAGCAGGTATCACATGCCATACAGACATCCACACCAAGAAAAAGACAATAACCGCCGCCAAGCTTGATATACCCACACGCATCGTGGACCACGCGCGCTTTCCTGTTCGCACCATTGCGTTGCTTTCCATGGGCAAATCCACTTCAGCACCGATACACATGCCTTTAACACGCGTTACGTGCACAAAGTTCATATCTCGAGAGAGGGCAACGGCCGTGTGTTCATCGATGAATTCCATGATAACTCCGCGATTCATCGTTGGTCCCCCTCTCGAACAAAGCCTTGCAACAATTCATAATCACCTAAAAGCAACACAGTGACTGCGACAATATAATGGCGTTGGCGTTCTAATGTTTTTCGGCTAACCATAACTCTATTTTGTAACTGCTTCATAGGAAGAACATGCGACGAAACAAATGTTTGCGACAGTAAGGGGTCTTTTGCAAGTGTTCTGGCTACTGCAATGGCAGACATGCGCGCATCTTGATGTTTAGGACTCAGGGTCATAAGGCTGTCAAACGACACCCCATATAACGATAATTCCTCTTTATATCGTTCGATTTCTTCCGCGCGCGCTTTAACTAACTCATCAGCTTCGTAGATCGCCATCGACGCATCCACATCGACTGTATTTTGAAGATTGCCTTCTTCATCTTCTACCTCAAAGGCGCTAAACGGGCGTTCCTTTTGACGTTCATTAACCCGGAAATGATCGATCAACCTACGACGCATAACCGTTTCGGCAAAACCGATAAAACTTCCACGCTCATCTTCATAGCGATCGATGGCGTCATTCATCGCCACAAAAGCAATTTGAAATTCATCTTCAGTGTGGCTAATGGCGCGACCGCACACTTGTGCTACGACGCGATCCACGAAAGGCTGATAACTGCGAAGAAGAGTCTCGCGGGCTTCCTTATTGCCTTTTTTCGCATCAGCAAGAAGTACATCAAGCGCATCGCTTGGTGCCTTGTCGAGAGGACGCTTGCGAACAAAGGGCAATCGCACCACGTACTTAGCCACCCTTTCTACCTATAATTCGTTGAAGCTACCTGCTTTGTGACGCAAAATCAGCGTTCTTTCGGTAACATGCGACCAAAATGTGCATAAGCTCGTTCCGTGGCTTCTCTACCGCGCGGTGTTCGCCGTAAAAGTCCTATTTGTAAGAGATACGGTTCATAGACATCTTCTACCGTCCCCGCATCTTCCCCGACAGTTGCCGATAACGTTTCAAGCCCAACTGGGCCACCGCCAAATTGATCAATAATGCCTAGCAACAAGCGCCTGTCTAGCTCATCAAGCCCGTACGCATCCACTTGCAATTGTAAAAGGGAGTTTCTTGCACATTCGTCATCAATCGAACCATCGCCCGTCACTTGCGCAAAGTCGCGTACACGGCGCAGCAAGCGATTGGCCACACGCGGTGTCCCACGGGCCCTTCTCGCAATCTCAAGCGCACCTTCTTCTGAGATTGGCACCGATAAAATAGCCGCCGTACGAAAAACTATACGCACCAAATCTTCTACCGGAAAATAGTTTAAATGCAGCATTACGCCAAATCGATCGCGCAATGGCGCGGACAAGAGCCCTGCACGCGTCGTCGCGCCAACCAAGGTGAAAGGTGGCAAATCTAAACGCAAAGAACGTGCCGACGGCCCTTTGCCAAGCATAATGTCAATCGCGCCATCTTCCATCGCTGGATACAGTACCTCTTCAACCGTGCGAGGTATGCGATGAATCTCATCGATAAACAATACGTCACCCTCATCAAGTCCCGTGACAATGGCCGCAAGATCTCCCGCTCGCTCAATGGCAGGACCTGATGTCACCCGGATATTGACACCAAGTTCATTCGCAATAATATGCGCCAAGGACGTCTTGCCAAGGCCTGGCGGACCATAGAAAAGGACATGATCCAACGTTTCATTGCGAAGTTTTGCCGCATGAATAAAAACATGCAAGTTCTCTTTCACATCGTCTTGACCTATATACTCAGAAAGATAGCGAGGACGCAGAGATTCCTCTTTTGCGTCCTCGCCTGTCATTGAAAGATCCATTAATCGATCGCTCACAAGATCACCATGCCTTTACGATTTCATAGCTCGCAAAGCCGTCTTGACCTGCTCAGAGAGCGAAAGCGCAAGTAATTCCTGTGCTATGCGTTGTAAAATAGGTGTTACTTCACGCTCCGCGTAGCCGAGACTGACTAAGGCCTCCTGCACATCACCAAGTTCAGGTGGTAGCTGCGATGAACTTTGTAGCTTGCTTGCAGGCTGGTCCATGGTATCGTCCGATGATAAGGCAATCGACCATAGATCATCTAAACGATCTTTTAATTCAAGCACAAGTCTTTGCGCAGTCTTGGCGCCTACACCTGGAACTTTTTTTAATAACGTAAGATCCTCATAACGAAGGGCCTTGAGAAGATCAGGAAAAGACAAATGACTGATCATTTGCAATGCAAGCTTTGGTCCGACTCCACTAGCGTTCATTAAGCGATGAAATAACTTGCGATCATGATCAGCCAAAAAGCCAAATAGCGATATCGCATCTTCACGTACATGTTGATAAGTATATAATCTGTACGTCTGACCACGTTGTACCATGGTTAAAAGTGTCGATGGAACAAATACGCGATAACCGATGCCAGCAACTAAAACTACCACAGCGTCTTCTTCCAGCTGTTCGATGGTTCCGTCAAGAAACGCAATCATTTGTCACGCTTCCTTTGCACGGCGCCTGAAGTATTTAATTCAGCTTTTTGCAAGCGACGAAGGTAGGTGGAAGATTGAGCATGAGCAAGTGCAATGGCTAACGCATCTGCTGCATCATCAGGTTTAGGAATTTCTCGTAGATTCAACAAAATGCGAACCATCTCTTGAACCTGTTTTTTGTCTGCCCGCCCGTAGCCTACAACCGCTTGCTTCACTTGCATTGGCGTATACTCGGCTTGAGCGACATTGGCCAGTTCAGCCGCCAAAACCACGACGCCTCTAGCTTCTGAAGCAGTAAATGCCGTGGTGACATTACGATTGAAAAACAACTGCTCAATAGCCACTACATCGGGGTGAAAGCGTTCAATGATATCGGTCACCTTGAGATAAATATCACGCAATCTTTCCCCTGTCATTGTGTGCGGCAACGTTTCAATGCATCCATATTCCATGGCCTGATGTCGGTTGCCCGCTGTCTCAAGAACGCCATAGCCTGTTCTTCCAAAACCCGGATCAATACCGAGAATTCGCAACGTTTGCGCCTCCACAACACAAAATTCGACATATCCTACGAGAAATCCTTTATTCGACGTCTGGTGCGCCATCCGTGAACGAGGCATTCGTATAAACGCTTTGCACATCATCGTGTTCTTCAAGTTTTGACAGCAACATCCCCACGTTGGCCTCATCTTCATCAGCCACACCTGTCGTGGTTGTAGGCAAGTACTCAATATCAATACCTGAAGAAATCACACCTTGTTCTTTTAGTGCCTGATCCACCGCACTCAAATCTTCGGGGGAGGTATAGATCATGTACTCCTCATCATCCGTTTGCAAGTCGTCAGCACCCGCTTCCAAAGCGATAAGCGTCAAGTCATCTTCTGATAGATCACTGTCCGTTCTCGGTACCGTGATGACCCCAACACGGCGAAACATCCAAAGCACACAACCGGACTCACCCAAACTACCGCCGTATTTGGAAAAAAGATGTCTCACTTCTGCAGCTGTGCGGTTACGGTTATCGGAAGATAATTCTAACAGCACAGCAACGCCACCTGCAGCGTAGCCTTCGTACATAAAATCCTCGAATTGCACACCAGCGAGTGTTCCTGATGCTTTAGCCAAGGTTCGCGCTAAAGTATCGCTTGGAACGCTAGCCACGCGTGCCTTCTCAAGCGCCATTTTCAAATGGTAGTTGGTATCAGGATTGCTGCCGCCACGTTTTGCCGCCGCATACACATCGCGACAAAGGCGCGTAAAAAGTTGGCCGCGAGAGGCGTCCTGCTTACCTTTTCGATGAGCGATATTTTTCCATTTTGAGTGTCCAGACATGAAAAATCCCCCTTACATTCCCCAGTCACGGGGATAACGAAAATCAATACCCATCGTACGACTTGATAACTTAGCAATCACAGGCATACGCCGCTTGTATTGATTGATCGTGATACGTCGTTTGATCAATTGAACAAGCTCACGATCAAACCCTTGTTCAACCACCTCATCCACACTCATACGTTCATCCACGAGCAAATGTAAAACCGCATCCGCCAATTCATACGTAAATCCTAGCTCGCCTTCATCAGTCTGATCTTCCCACAAATCAGCAGAAGGTGGCTTTTGTTGAATCGACAAGGGTACAGACAAACTTTTGGCAACCGCCCGAATCTGGGCCTTATACAGATCGCCAATCGGATTTAGCGCCGATGCCAAATCGCCAAATTGAGTTCCATAACCGAGCAATAGCTCAGTTTTATTACTCGTGCCTAAGGCAAGCGCACGGTAGACAACAGAGTGATCATAGATGATTGACATACGCTCGCGCGCCATTTTGTTACCGCGCCGAAGTGCAGATGAGTCCGGCTTGTCCGCAAAATAGGCATCAATTTGCGGGGTGATATCAATCGTTTTCGAAGTCAAATCAAGATCCTCAACGACACGCAATGCATCATCGATGCTGTTTTGGCTACTTAGCTTATAAGGCATAATGATCGGATGGACATGCTCTTTACCTAATGCTTCTACCGCAAGGTATGCAACAACAGCTGAGTCAATGCCCCCTGACAAACCGAATACCACGTCGCTAAACCCAGCTTTATGTACTTCGTCCTTTAAAAAGGCCGTCAGTACTGGAATAACGCCTCGGGCCACCGCTGCTAGATTCTCGCAGATCTCTTGTGCTTGCATTAGTTCACATCTCCTAGCCCACGAGCCAATATCCGCTGTATCAGATAAGGATTTTCATCGCGCAACAAAGGTGTACGAAAACGTTCTTTACGCAACCGAGACAAATCAAGGTCGACGACAACCATACCTGGTTCATGCGTTGGAATACCTCCGATGATGTCGCCTTGCGGTCCAGCTACAAGCGAGTGACCAAAGAAAAACACACCATCTTCAAACCCTGTACGATTGACGAAAACGACATAGCATGTGAATAGTTGCGCGTATGTTCGCACGACTCGCTCCCAGAACTGTTGAGAACCGGAGTTTGGATCACCGGACAATGCTCGTCCAGGGCCAGCTGAAGGAATAATCATCAAGTCTACGCCAGATAGTGACAGTAGATAGGGCACAGAAGGATGCCATGCGTCTTCACAAATCATCATTCCCATGCTCACGTCGTTCGTTTGAAATGCCTGTACATCGTTACCACGGGCATAGTGGCGCCCTTCCTCAAATAAACCGTACGTAGGAAGATACACCTTGCGATGAACGTGAACCACTCGTCCGGCTGATGCATAGACGGACGAGGTATAAAAGCGGTGATCTTTTGTCTCTTCGACGAAACTAAATACGACATCCACATCGCCACTCGCATCGATCAGTTCACAAATGTCTGGATGCTCGATCGTTCTAGCCACATCCAGTGTACTATCTTTTAACCAATATCCTGTTAGTCCTAATTCCGGAAAGACGATCAGATTGGCACCTGCGTGCCTGGCCTGCTCGATATTCGAAAGATGCATAGCAAGATTTGCCTTTACATCACTTAACCTAGGACTCACTTGACTCAGCGCGACTTTCATCATTTGCACTATCCAAGCCCCCTACGTGATTCACCATCCAATCGACAGTAGTATATCATGAGCCAATCCATACTCGCCTCTGTTCGATCCTTGAAGCATGTCGAACACGAATGCTTGCTTTGTGTCGCATCACTTGCGAACGATTCTCCGGGATGTCTCCGATCTCCCGCAAAAGTTGAGCCGGGAAAGCCTGTAAAGCGGATAACAGTGCCCTATGTTCTTGTGATAAGTGAGCAATGGAAGCATACGCATCAAGAAGCGGTTCTTGCCAGGCGTGTTCTGAACGAATAAAAAAAGACATGTGACCAAATATTTGATACAAATCATATACGGGCGAATCAAGACCCGCCAGATCATAATCAATCAATTGTGCGGGACGACCCGCCTGTACCAAAATGTTATGCGGCGCCAGATCCCGATGACATAGAATACCCTTTTTGCGGTCTGCAGCAACACGCGCCTGCAGTTCGGACGCAGTTACGTGACGAAGCACCTGTTGCGCTGTGCGCCGCCAAGTATCCCATTCGCGATCACTGATACCCACCAAATAACCCCGCTGCACTACGTCACTCGCTCGCTGTAGCCGATACGATAATTTCTGAAAAATGGTTGGTGTAAATTGTAATGCATATGGAATTCGCACGCGCATTTGATGAAGTCGTGCCACCGCTTTGACAGCCTGAACGCGATCGGCGGCTGATGAAAAATCTGCATGATGGCCTGAAACCCATGGTTCCATGGTAATCATCATATTGTCGTATACAGAAAATAGATTGCCTTCTTTATTTTCGAGATAACCAACGCCAAACCCCGCATCCGCTAGATCACTCTTTACCATGGCTAAAGCGCTAAGTCGTTCAGTAGTAACTCCCTGATGACCATCATACCGCTTGAACATCCACTTTCCGCAATCTGTCACAAGGCCAACCACACTGCGCATAGGCAGTACCGCCTTAATCTTTACGCCATACATTCGTTCAATCCACTCATATAGCTCATTGGTCATCCAGTTCGATTCCACGTCTAGCACCACCTGCCGCCATCTTTTGCCGCTTCTGATATCAGGGTATCCTTGATCAGAAGCGGCAACAGTTCGTCATACGTTAGAAAGCGAATTGACTTACGATGATGATGACTCTTGCAACCAGTAAGCATCCATTGACCAGACAGACGAACTTTCTTGTATTGGGCCTGTAGGTGTCGGTTGATGGTCTGCCACAAACGGTACGGAATGTCCATGATAAACAACTGGCCCTTCATATACTGGACCTTCTGGGGGAGGGCATAAAGGATCCCAACAAATAATTTGCTCCCCGATGGGTTCACGGATAACAGGTTTAGACTCTTTCACCACAGTCTCTTTCACGTAAATTTTAGCAACTGATGGTGCCATAGGTTTCATTTTTGGTACGATAGGTGCTGGTGGAACAGTCGGTGTGACATGAGATTCTTGATTTATTTTCGTGTAATTAAAATCCAGATTGGCATCCACATGAATCGGTGGCACAACCGGCGGTGCTGGTGGAACAACAGGTGGCTGATAAGCAGGTGGTTTCGGTGCCGTCATCTTCTCTTTATACATCGGCGCTGTATAAGCCTCTTTTTGAATCTGCGTCAACGACGGTGTTACCGGAACAGACGGCAAAGCAGACACACCAGGAATATTGACCATTTGCCCGGGCGTGATCTTATTGGGATCTGCAATTTGCGGATTGGCCGCCACAAGATCCGCAAGGGATACCCCAGTGCGTTTGGCAATGCGCCACATTGAATCGCCCGCTTTAACTGCGTACTGCCATGATGCTCCTGTATAGGTTCCAGAAGCAGGATGCATCGGAGCACTCGGCATAGGTACAGTGGGCATCATGGCTCCAGTTACTGGAACGTTGATTTGCTGACCAACTTGAATCATTGAAGGGTTCGCTATCTGGGGATTTGCTGCGATCAGCGCATCAAGTGACAAGCCAAAACGCTGCGCAATTTTCCACAGGCTATCCCCTTGCTGTACAACATATTTATTCAATCATCTCGCCCTCCCAAATAGATGTCCGTAGCAATATATGCTGGGATAGGCAAAATGTCAGGGGCATTGGAAATTTGGGCGGGCGAGACTCCTTATACTAAAAAGAACTGTCTGCTATTCTATGCTCTGTGTGTGGGGGGGTTGACACAGAGCAAAGCGCAT
>JAKACU010000072.1 GCA_021821185.1 Bacillota bacterium | reverse complement strand
ATATTATCATGATTTGGAGGGAACCTGAAATGGAAGTCATGGAGCGATGGGCTTCACGTTCGGATGCATGGACTCCCGAGGACGATGTCACGTTAGCAGAACTTGTTTTGCGACATATTCGAGAGGGTAGTACTCAGCTTGTTGCTTTTGATGAAGCTGCTGCACTGCTAGGCCGGACAGCAGCAGCTTGCGGTTATCGCTGGAACGGTGTTGTACGAAGACATTATGAAGACGCCATTCGCGAAGCCAAACAGATACGTAGAAAAGCGCTAGAGGAAAGACGTAACCGACGGCCAAATCGAACACAAATCGTACTTGGGGCAGATCATGAATTCACCTTGGATCTCCTTATTCGAGGATTACGCGATTTCGAACGGCGCTATCACGAGCTTTCCGATGAAGTAAAACAATTAGCACGGGAAAAACGAGAGTTAGAAGAACGCGTAACACAACCGATAGTTTCCACATCATCGGTCGTTGCACCACAGATCACTCAGATTAGCGCAGCGCCACCTGCACCAGCGGTAGCCACAGAGCAGATCGAAGAGGATTCGCGGACACTACTTGCGATCATGGAACGAGCCAGAAGACTTCTCGATGCTGAAAATGATGCACTAAAACCACGGTTTCGCGTTGATGCACACGGAAATGCGGAACGTTTTACAACAGAATGACTCCATGTTAGTGGTCAGAATCCAATTTCTGACCACTATTTGCGTTTTCTGATGATACTACGGATTTCTCGGCATTCGGGAAAAAATCAATGAACATTCGTGCCCGAATCAAAGAACGCACGGCGATGAGCAAAATGGGCCCGAGCAAAAGACCGATAAATCCAATACTCGTCAATCCCACGTACATGCCAAACAAAGTTGCAAACGTGCCTAACTCCATATTTGAAGCAAGAATTTTAGGCTCAATCGTATGGCGAACGAGCGATGCGACTGCCTGCAAGAGTAAAATCTTGATAGCGAGAACATAGTTGCCCAAAGCCACTGCACCAAGCGCCCAAGGTAAAGTTACGATCCCCGATCCTAAGATAGGAACCCACCCAGTCAACCCAATGAGCATCCCTAAAATAAGCGCATAGTGCACACCCATCACAAGCAACCCGATCACGCAGATGACACTCGTGACGACAATCAAAATGACTTGGGCACGAGCCAGTCCAGCCAAGGCGCGCCCCACGTCTCCAGCTACAAGTCCTAATTTTGGCGCCCATCCCGGGGGCAAGATCTTTTTTAGACCATTTATCAAGGATTCTCGCTGTGCCATAAAAAAGTATGCCGCAACAACAGAAATAACAATAACTACGATCACATCAGGTAAAAACGCTACGCCAGAAAAAACTCCAGATAATACAGCCAACGCGACTTGACGCACCTGATCTACAGCGGTTAACGTTGCAGATTGTACTGCAGATACGATTTTCGGAGGAAGATGCCCATAAACAGCCATTCCTTGCTCGATCCATTGTGACACAGAGTACGCCCAGGAGTGAAAATAATGTGGCAGGCTTTGCGAAAGGCTGATCGCTTCTTCTGCACCCTGCACAGCGAGAAAGCCTATTAGACCCAGTAAAACAGCAATCACCAAGACCAATGTCGAAACGATCGACATGCGTCGCGACATTCCCCACCGCTCAAAGATATGGACAAGTGGAAAGAGAATCACGGCAATCACAAATCCGATGATAAACGGCAAGATGTACACAATGATTTTGGCAAATAGCAAGAGCATCACCATAACAAAGGCTAATAAAATAGCCACCTCAAGTACACTTAATAAATAACGCTGCAACGCTGGCTGTAGGGATACACGTTTCACTTGTTCACTCTCCCGCTTATCGTGGCAATCGCACCAAAAAACGCGCCCCACCCATCGTTCCGTTATCTGCCAAAATTGTGCCATGATGCTTTTCGATAATAGCACGCGCAATTGGCAGTCCTAAACCAGTATCGCCTTTGGCGCCATGAAAGAAACGTTCAAAAACGCGTGCAGCATCATCATCGTGAAAACCTTCGCCATCATCTTCGATGGTAAGATGGACAAGCTCCTCGTAAGACAACGCAATGACCACACGACTTTTAGCGTGGCGAATAGCATTTCCAATAATATTGATTAATGCTTGCTCCATCTTTTCCATGTCCATATTCAAAAAGTGTTCGGTTATCTCCTGCTGCCACAAAACCTTAACCTGACGTTGGTCCGCCAGAGGCGCAAGCAATTCTATCGTTTGGCGAATGACCTTTTGCAATGACACAGGAGCAAACTCGTAAATTTCTTCTAACGTTTCAAGTTTCGATAAATCAATGAGTTCATCAACCAATTTTTTCATTCGGACGCTTTCTTGTACGACAATATCCAAGATGCGTGATGATTCATTCCCTGAGAAAACACCATCGCGCACGCCTTCTGTATAGCCGCGAATCGCCATCAGAGGAGTTTTCAGTTCATGAGACGCATTTTGCAAAAAACGCTTGTGCGCCTCATCATACGATTGCAAGGATTGCACCATATCAGCAAACGCCAGAGAGATATCTTCCCATTCATCTCCTGTCCGCATGGTTTGTACAGGGGAAAAATTACGCTTTTGCACTTGACTCATGGCCCGTTTTAGGATTGCTGCAGGACGCATCAGTCGCCGCAGTACAAATGCGCCGACAAGGATAGTGATAACGGTCGACACCATTAATCCTAGTTCCACAGTCCACCAAATTTGTGACGCTATGCGCTGCAAATCGGATACTCTAGCAAATGAAGCGACAGCTTTGGTCACCTTTTGCTCCATGACAGGTGGATTTTGCATGGAGAGTCTCGGAGGAACATGGGATTGTAGAGAATTAATAGGGACAGTCTGAACGTAGTTGTGAATACCCTGATTGGTTAAGTAACCCGCTAAAATCAACGAGCCAACAGCGATTACCGTATACACGGACACCACCTTGAGTGTGATCGATATTTTCATCGTCTCACCTTTCTCTCATATGGCGTCATCACTATTCAAGTTTATATCCGTACCCCCATACAGTCACGATCTCTGCATGAGAAGCCTTTGCCCCCAACTTTTTACGTAGGCGCTTCACAAGATCGTCGATAGCCCGTTCATCACCGATGAAGTCGTATCCCCAAACCTGTGTTAACAATTGTTCCCTTGTAAACGCTCTTCCTTTATGTCGAATAAAGTAACCCAAAAGTTCAAATTCCTTTGCCGTTAACACAATGTCTTCTTCGTTGCACAAGATACGTCGCTCGTCATCATGCAGGATAAGATCGGCACACATGGGGTAGGCTACAGGTATGGGAACAGTAGGCATTGATGGTCGCAAACGCCGAAATACCGTGCGCACGCGCGCCACAAGTTCACGTGGTGAAAAAGGCTTAGAGAGATAATCATCGGAACCCAATTCCAGCCCTAGTATACGGTCCACTTCTTCATCGCGAGCGGACACCATAATAATAGGGATGTCACTTTTCCCTCGTATCCACTTGCATACATCATAACCGCTGGCACCAGGCAGCATGATATCAAGAATTACCATATCAGGCATAGCGTCTTGCATACGGGCAAGCGCTGTCTCACCATCTTTAAAACTGTAAACATCAAACCCTTCACGTTCTAGATAACGCTCCACGATAGTCCTTACGCCTTCCTCATCATCGATGACAAAGATAGTGCGCATCGACTCCATGAATCATCACCATTCTTTCCAACATAGGTCTATCGACGCAAGATTCTTCCTCGTGCAATAAAACCACTACCGGCAGCCAAAAGAGCAATGACAAACAAAAGTAAGGCGAGTGCCAAATTACTCTCCATCAAAAGAGCACCTATACCCAGCATTACAATGACAAAGACAGATAGAAAAAAGAACATAATTTTATGACGTTTCGTCACCGTCTCAACATCCTTTTATTCATGATCAGGCATATCACGCAGTAATTGCGCAAAATCTAACAATTGTTGCCTGTACAGGACAATTTGCCGCTCTGCCCCGGTCGAGTTTCTCAGACAAACACTATCATACAAGGCTCGATGCATAGCCACCGTTACTTGCGAAAAATTCGATTCTTTTGCCAATAAATGATAAACACTCACAAGAGGTTGATACAACACCCGCAAAAGATTAGCAGCTATCACGTTACCAGATGCATCGGCCAAAGCCAAATGAAATGACCGTTCCGCTTCTGTGAGTATTGCACTATCAGGATATCCTGTCTCCATAGCAAATAAAGCCTCAGCGAGTTTGGCGCAATGTGCTTCTGTACGCCTTTGTGCAGCTGCTGGGGCAAGCCCAGACTCCAGCCATAAGGCAATTTCAAGGAGACCTTTAACGTCAGAAGACCCCACAAGTAGTGCAGCATGCATAGGGCGTAGGATGGTCTCCGGAGAAAATAACCGGACATACGTTCCATCACCTTGACGCAACTCAAGTAAACCAGATCCGATCAATAAACTGCATGCTTCGCGTATCACCGTGCGAGAAACTTGAAAATGCGCGGCGAGATCGGCTAAAGTCGGCAAACGCTGACCCGGCATCCACTCGCCGCGCATGACAGTAGCCTCAATCTGTGCTGCTACGTCAAGGTATAATGTCTTACTCGTACTGTGCACTTTTCCCATATCATAATCCATCCACTCTATGCTATCTTACATCAACAACAATTTGAATCCAACTCTGGACCTGTGACATGGAAACTATCATAGGTTTCATTGTAGTGAATAGAGAGTTGCCCCTGCATAACTTGCAAAGTAAATGGATCAAAGATTAGTGGAACATCTTGAACGGTAAACACTCGGTCGCGTGCAGATTGCTCATCCAGAGCAATAGTAAGACGAACGCCACCTCACCCAGGCGATGCTACAATGCGAACTCGCAGCTTATCATTATATTCTTCATTAAGTATCTCAACGAGACGAGACGCACCTAGCTGATCAATCTCAATCATCAAGTCATCCATCAATTACCCTCCCTACTAACTTATAGTCTCTTGCATCATTCTATTAAATATCGTGCCAAATGTCATGGAACTACGCTCATTTGGTGACACGAATCGACACCCACTGGCACATTCGTCTGATGACGCACGCATGGCATGCAAGTACATACGCCATTTTACATGAGAAAACGCATGTTCATACTCCCCTAGGTATACTACAGGGGTGTCTGTCTTGACAGAAAAAGCCATCATCGCATCATCACAAATGGCATCCTCATCTATCATAGCTACTTCTTCACACGCAAGATTCGGCAACTCCCACAATCCAGCCAACAAACCCTTTTTTGGGCGTTGCCGAACTAAGATCCGATTATCATAGCGAATCAGAAAAGCGTGATAAAGTAAGGTAGGTACTACCTTTTTGGGCTTTTTTACAGGGTACCGATCCTGCGTTGCGGATATGTTCGCACAACACAGGGCATGAATCGGACAGGCATCGCACTTTGGTTTTGATCGCGTGCAAATGGTTGCCCCGAGATCCATCACAGCCTGATTGAATTGCCCTGCATAGCCAGATGGAAGTATCTCCTGAACCTTTTTTGTAATTTTGCGTTTGGCATTTGCCGATGCAACATCTTCGTTGATACAGTATACCCGTGAAAAAACGCGCATTGCATTTCCATCCACCGCTACCGTATCTTTCCCATACGCGATCGAAAGAACCGCTCCCGCCGTATAGTCTCCCACACCAGGCAACACACGAAAAGATGCAAATTCCGAAGGAATTATACCACCGTAAGTTTCATCCACTTCACGAACAGCCTCATGAAGTCTTCGAATCCGAGAGTAATACCCCAAGCCTTCCCAGTACTTGATCACTTCGTCATCGTTAGCTTGCGACAGGGTATGCACATCTGGAAAGCGAGTGATAAAACGCTGAAAATAAGGGATTACCGTTTCTACCCTGGTTTGCTGCAGCATCACCTCAGACACCCAAATCCTATACGGGTCTGACGTATCCCGCCACGGAAGTTGTCGACTTTTTGCAGCGTAATACTGTAGCAAAGCTTGTGCTATCTCGTGCAATAACTCACCATCCCGCGTGACCATTTGCCTCACTCTTGCAAGTTTACCATAGCAAACTTGCAATGGAATACATCGGCGTACCCCCAAGTGCATTGATCATCATCGGTCTGCACACGTTAGTAGCGGAGGTGGTGCAAGCCATGTGGGACATCATTGAAGGAATGCGTAGGCCTGCTCCCAGGCAGTCAAAGATGAATGTCATTCCTGTCATGCTACTTGGTGCAGGACTTGGAATCGCAACTTGGGAGGTTGTCAAGCGCCGAAACAACAACGGTTCTTTCAGCGCTTCTAAACTTATGGAAAAAGTCAGTGACGCTGTAGACATGGATTCATGAGGGCCGTTGTACGGCCCTCTTTTCCTATTGACATCGTGGAAAATCACGACATACACTATAGACATCATAATGTCATGACAATACGATGACGATAAGGATGATTTATCGTGCTACGAACTGGCTATCCGCTCTATCTACAAGTCAAATCAATCCTGCTCGAAAGTATCAATTCAGGCGTCTTTCCTCCTGGAACGATGATACCGACTGAGCAGGAATTAATGACGATGCATGGTGTCTCACGAACAACCGTGCGACAAGCCATTCAGGACCTCGTCGTAGCTGGCAAATTGATTCGTCATGCTGGGCGCGGAACGTTTGTGGCAAAGCAAGAACATATCATCACCTCGTCACCGCTGTATGGATTCGCAGAAGAGTTAGAGCAAAGTGGAAGGGTAGTTACGCTTGAGCATAGTGTCTCCATGGTACAAGCAGATTTTCGTGTAGCAACTCAATTGCAAGTGGCGCTCGACAGCAATGTTGTGCTTATTGCAAGAACAGCAAAGGCCGATCTTCAACCTATTTTTTATGATGAGTCCTATCTTCCCGAAGCTTTAGCTGGATTATTTGATGATACCGTAGATAAACCACCTTACATTTATTCAATGTTGGAGGCTCACGGTATTGTTATTGCCTCTGGTGCACAGTCCATCAGCGCCGAGATTGCCAATGAGCAGTATGCCGCATTACTGCGTTGCGCGCCATCAAGTCCACTTCTTGTCATTGAACGGACGACACAAGATGTGACAGGCAAACCAGTCGAATATTCCATCGCTCGATATCGTTCAGACTTATATCAATATAAAGTTCGATTGCAACGAACCGTACTTTAGGAGGCCCTTTTTGTGCAAACATCTGATCCCTTAACAGACATCGTTCAACCCAGACTGTCACTTCCGCTTCGCAAAATTACAGCAAGACCCAATTATCATTGGTTTGTAGTCGGTACAGTATGTATTGGCGCTTTTATGGCAGCACTTGATGGCAGTATTATCACGGTCGCTTTGCCAGCCATTGGGCGACAATTTCACGTGAGCTTTAGCGCAACAGCATGGGTTGCTCTAGCCTACCTACTCACGTTGACTGCTTTGTTGGCCGTTTTTGGCCGCCTCGCAGATATCGTAGGGAGGCGGCCATTATACACGATTGGATTTTCTGTTTTTATTGTTGGTTCCGCATTGTGCGGCGCCTCACCCAATATCTCCATTCTTATCTTAGCACGCATTTTACAGGCGATTGGAGCTGTCATGCTTCAGTCCAATAGCGTCGCCATTATTACAGCCGCTGTGCCGAGCGCAGTCAGAGGCAAAGCAATCGGCATTCAAGGTTCCGCTTTGGCAGTCGGGTTATCCCTAGGTCCAGCGATTGGCGGATTGCTCATCGCAGGGTTCGGTTGGCGCGCTATTTTCTATGTTAATGTCCCTGTCGGGATCATTGGGACAACGATGGCCGCTCTCATTTTGCCAAAAGATAAAATAAAAGATGAATCAGCCAAAGGACAACACTTTGATTATCTCGGTGCTCTATTACTTGGCATTGCCTTAGTCGCTGTTTTACTTGGCTTAAACCAGGGCAATGAGAAAGGCTGGGCTTCTCTTTTTATCTTGTCCTGTTTCGGCCTTTTCGTTGTATTCGTACTCGCTTTTTTATGGCAAGAAAAACACCACAAAGCACCTTTGATCGATCTAGCGCTATTTAAGATCAGTCAAATCACATGGGGAAATACTACAGGCGTCATTTCCTACGCACTTATGTACGGTGTACTGTTCATTATCCCTTATTTCTATGACGAGGTGCTCAAAAAGCCATCTTCCATATCAGGCCTTCTCACCACACCGCTCCCTGTTGGCATGATGCTTTTAGCTCCTATCGCAGGACGCATCGCGGATCGCTTAGGTTCCAAATTGCCTACTATCATCGGTATGGCTCTATCGACACTTGGTGTTATCGCGCTTACATTTATCACAGCGACGACTTCTTTTTTCTATATCACGATAGCTTTGCTACTTATTGGGATCGGGATGGGGATCTTTACGCCTCCGAATAACAGTACGGTTATGGGCAGTACCCCAAGACATCGTCTTGGGGTCTCTTCTGGGGTACTCAATATGGCAAGATCACTTGGCCAGGGGTTCGGGATAGCCTATTCCTTTGCCATCTTTCAAGGCGTCATTCAGTCATTTGGGTATAACCCCTTACACGCTCCTGTCACCGCACTCCTTGATGGTTTTCGATTCACTTTTATCGGTATCACCATCTTAGGCATTATCGCCATTTCCATTTCTCTTTTGCGTGATAATACAGAAAAAGCGAAAGGATAACTTCCCTTCGCTTTTTCTGTATCGCGGCCGATCAGCCTTTTAAGGAACTGAAGAAAACATACCCAACAAGCGGAAGCGCTAAAAATACATAAATCCGCAACGACCACATCAAGATAAGGAGACCAGGACCTAGAGCTTTACGCCCTAGACG
>JAKACU010000071.1 GCA_021821185.1 Bacillota bacterium | reverse complement strand
ACAAGCTGATTTCGTGTATTTCAAACCCACTCCGGACGATACACTCCAAAGATCAATCTCACAGGCGAATAGGGATCAAAAGTATCCAACGCCTTCCGGATTCAACCCCAAGTTTACATTTGATACTTTCGTAATTGGTGATAAGAACAGACTCGCACATGCGGCAAGCATCGCCGTCTCAGAAAGGCCAGCACAACACTACAACCCATTATTTCTCTACGGTGGTGTAGGTCTAGGCAAGACACATTTACTGCATGCCGTCGGACAACACGCGATCGAGGTCAATCCTCTGGTTAAAGCAGTTTATATTACAAGCGAGACATTCGTTCGTGAATTCGTGAATTCGCTTCAAAGTAACACAGTTGATGACTTTCGTAATAAATATCGCACCGTAGATATTTTACTGATCGATGATATTCAATTCATTTCCGGGAAAGAATCAACCCAAGAAGAGTTTTTCCATACATTTAATACACTCCACAGTGAACATAAGCAGATCGTGATCACCAGCGACCGTGCTCCTAAAGAGATCCCTGACCTTGAGGACCGCCTGCGTTCACGATTTTCCGGTGGTTTGTTAATCGACATCAAACCACCTGAGTTTGAAACCAGAGTAGCTATTCTCAATAAAAAGGCTAGATCCGAAGGCATGGACATACCCGATGAAGCCTTGCATTATATTGCTTCACGAATTGAGACCAACGTTCGGGAGCTAGAGGGCGCACTGATTCGAGTGATAGCATTTTCTTCACTTAAAAACCAAGATGTCGATGCCATGTTAGCGGCACAAGCACTAGCAGACATCACATTCGATGAAAAAAGACCTTTAACCGCCAGCGATATACAAAAGGCCGTTTGTAATCATTACAAGCTCAAACTTGAAGACATAAAAGGCAAGTCGAGGCAGCGCGACATCTCTTACCCAAGGCAAATTGCTATGTATCTGGCACGGGAACTCACTGGATTGTCTTTGCCTAAAATTGGACAAGAATTTGGAGGACGTGATCACACCACAGTGATTCACGCATATGACAAGATCACACGAGATATAGAAAATAACCGTCATTTGGAGCAAACCATTCGACATCTGAAAGAAACGATCGATTCAAATTCAAGTTGAGGATATCTATTCTTCTTTATGCCCAACTTGTACACATGTGCAGTTGTTGACAAATCTACGGAATTCGCAGTTATCCACAATATCCACAAGGCTAATAACTATTACTACTATTTTTATTTAAAACTAATTCTATTATGCGAGGGGAATCAATCTTATGCGTTTAGTCATCAACAAAAGTCATTTAGCGCAAGCATTACATCAAGTGACACGAGCCATCCCTAGTCGTACTCCGAAACCCATCCTATATGGAATTAAACTTATGGCCACGGAAGACTCAGTATTCATCACAGCATATAATTTGGAAATCGGAATCGAGACGCAAATTACCAATACAGACCTTGACGCCGAACCTATCCTTCAAATTCAAGAACCTGGCGCAATTGTGTTGACCTCACGCTACTTTGTCGATATCGTCCGCAAATTACCACAAAGTTTAATCCGAATAGATGTGAAAGACCTGACCGCAACCATTTCATCTGGTAGCGCTACTTTCGTGCTCAATGGCATGGATGCGAGAGAGTACCCACTTTTACCAGATGTTCAGGATGACAGAGGATTCTCACTACAAAGTGATATTTTAAAATCACTCATCAATCACACATCCTATGCGGTGGCTACGGTTGAATCACGACCAACACTAACTGGTGTACTTTGGACATACAATGATGGACTTCTAACACTTACCGCTACTGATAGCCATCGTCTTTCCAAAGAATCCATTCCAAGCGACTCACAAAAAGATTATGCTTTGATTGACTCCATCATTCCTGGAAAAAGTCTTAACGAGTTAGCAAAAATTCTCCCCGACTCCGATTCGTTAGTCGATATTCTTGTGGCAAACAATCAAGCCTTGTTTCGATTCGGTATGGTGCGTTTTTATTCAAGACTTTTAGAAGGCAATTATCCGGACACCTCTCGAATCATTCCAAATACATTTCGCACCAACATCATCATTGCAACCAAATCACTTTTAGAATCAATAGAGAGGGCAGCTCTCTTAGCGCGCGACACAGAAAATCAAGTCATTCGTATGCACTTAAGGCCCCATCAGATCGAGGTATCTTGCCAATCTCCGGAGATTGGCAAGATAACCGAAACACTTGAGCCAAAGAGTTTCGAAGGAGAAGAAATGTTTTTAGCATGTAACGCCAAGTACCTCATCGATGCATTGCATGTGATTTTGACAGAAGAGGTCAAAATTGCCTTCACGGGTCCAGGTAGCGCTTTCGTGATTAAACCGGTAGATCATGAACGACACTTACAACTAATTCTCCCAGTGAGGTTTGTCAATTGATGAATCAGACTACGGTTAGCATCGCTTCAGAATACATTACGCTACAGCAACTCCTTAAATTAGTGGGGATCTGTGGTACAGGTGGAGCTGCAAAAATGTTCTTACAGAGTAATTTTGTCAAAATAAATGGAGAACCTGAAAATAGAAGAGGACGGAAAATATACCCAGGTGATCTGATGGAATGGGATCAGTACACGATTTATATCAATCTAAATACTGGAGGAAACCTTGACCTATGAGGGTCGCTTCACTGCAGATGCAGCAATTTAGATCCTATACATATTCAGATATCACGTTTGGACCTTTACTCAATGTGATATCTGGTGGCAATGCTGAGGGAAAGACGACCATCATCGAGGCGCTTTCCCTATTTGCTGTAGGTCGATCCTTGCGAGCCAAGATTGAGAAAGATATGATTCAGTTTGGCACCGAAGAATCCAGACTGCATTTAAAGCTGGAACGCGCTCAACGTATGGTCGATCTCGCAATTAAAATTCGTGAAAAGGGCAAGCAAGTCGCCGTAAATCAAACTATTAAAAAAACAATGTCAGATTTTTTAGGTAATTTATACATCGTTTCTTTTACCCCGGATGATCTACAGTTGGTCAAAGGTGGACCAGATGACCGACGTCGTTTTCTCAATATGTCCATGGCACAATTCATCCCACATGCACTTAAATATCTGCATCAGTACAATCAGCTGTTAGTGCAACGTAATCGTCTCTTAAAGATGCGACAACCCCAAACCATCGACGTTTGGGATCAACAAATCAGCGTAGTCGCGGCAAAAGTCATCGCGATGCGTGAAGAGTTCATATTCAAGTTACACATTTTAGCGAGTGAACAATACAATCTTTTATCTCACTCACAGGAACATTTAACGCTATTATATAAAAGTGGTGTGGAAAAAATGGAGGAGGGAGAACTTACCACAAAGATTTATGAGGAATTAAAACGTTCCCTGAGCCATGACCTAGAACGCGGTTATACTTCATTTGGGCCACATCGTGATGATTTATTGTTTCTTATCGACGATCGTCTAGTTCAGCGCTTTGGATCACAGGCCCAACAACGATCTTATGTACTGGCTATCAAACTCGGATTGGCTCAGCACATTTACAAAGAAACCGGCGAATACCCGATCTTATTGCTCGATGACGTCTTATCAGAGCTTGACCAGTCGCGACAAGAGGCCCTTTTTGAACTTATTCAAAAGACACAGACGATCCTTACGACAACGGATGCAGTGTTGGCCTCAAAGCTGCCGATTTCAACCGTCAAGAACTTCCAAGTTTCTCATGGTATAATTACGGATAAAGGGGCATGATTGTCTGTGTTTATTCACTTAGGCGGCGACGTCACGGTCTCTACAAAGCACGTCATTGCCATCTTGGATAGTCGGAACGCAGAGCTTGAAGCTACGCAGGAATTCCTTCGAGATATGGAGCGACAGGGATTAGTCTTTACGATTGATGACAAAGACCGCAAATCGTTTGTCATCACGGACACGTGTGTGTATATTTCACCCATTTCTACTGTTACACTGAAAAAACGCGCAGAACTGCGAACCAATATAGACGATTAAGAAACTCATCCGGACTTGAATTAGATTGTGATTGTAATGTTATGGAGGCGAACTTCTTGGCTGCAACGGATTATGATGCGTCACAGATTGTGGTTTTAGAGGGGCTTGAAGCGGTTAGAAAGCGCCCTGGTATGTATATCGGATCCACTAGTGCCAGAGGGCTCCATCATCTGGTTTGGGAGATCGTCGATAACGCGATCGATGAGGCACTGGCTGGATATTGTGACACAATCCGTGTGACCATTCACCCTGATAACTCCGTCACGGTTGAAGATAATGGTCGCGGATTTCCAGTTGACATGCATGAAAAGATGCACTTGCCTGCTGTCACAGTCGCACTGACGATCTTGCACGCTGGTGGCAAATTCGGTGGTACTGGTTACAAGGTATCTGGTGGTCTGCACGGGGTAGGTGCTTCCGTTGTCAATGCACTATCCGAGTCGCTTGTGGTCCTTGTTCGCAGAGACAATAAACTATATAAACAGACGTTTAGCCGTGGGATCCCTACTTCCGCATTGGAGGTTATCGGAACATCTACGGACACGGGTTCCACCGTATCATTTAAGCCTGATCCCGAAATCTTCCTAGAGACCATCGAATTACAATATGACATTTTACAGACACGCCTTCGAGAACTGGCATTTTTAAATGCTGGACTGACCATTTCTTTGACTGATGAGCGTGCAGATCGCAGTCAGATCTTTAAATATGAGGGCGGTGTAAAGTCCTTTGTAGAATATATCAACAGAGGAAAAGACGTACTGCATGAAGAGCCTGTATTTATACAAGGTGAACGTGATACGGTGATGGTCGACGTGGCTCTTCAATACAACGATGGATACAACAGCAATATATTTTCATTTGCCAATAACATTCATACAGTAGAAGGCGGCACACACGAGGCTGGGTTTAAATCTGCGCTTACAAGGATTCTTAACGATTACGCCCGACGCTACAACATCTTGAAAGATGCTGATACGAATTTGACTGGTGACGACGTCCGAGAAGGGTTGACCGCGATTGTAAGTGTTAAGATCCGCGAACCTCAATTTGAAGGACAGACCAAGACGAAACTGGGAAACAGTGAAGTGAAAGGGATTGTTGAGAGTTTATTTGCCGATAAGTTTGCCGCATTTTTAGACGAGAATCCCTCAGTTGGCCGACGTGTGTTGGATAAGGCTGTCACTGCAGCCAGAGCGCGTGAAGCAGCCAGAAAAGCTCGGGAACTCACGCGCCGTAAAAGCGCGCTCGAAGTGAGTTCACTTCCTGGCAAACTGGCTGACTGCTCGAGTCGAGACGCATCGATCAGCGAAATTTACATCGTAGAAGGTGATTCTGCCGGAGGTTCAGCTAAGCAAGGCAGAGACAGAAACTTTCAGGCCATTTTGCCACTGCGTGGTAAGATCTTGAACGTCGAGAAGGCTCGCTTGGACAAGATTTTATCGAATACTGAGATTCGGGCGATCATCACAGCGCTTGGGACGGGTATTTCAGGGGATTTTGATATTACCAAAGCCAGATACCATAAAGTTGTTATCATGACCGACGCGGATGTCGATGGCAGCCACATTCGCATCTTGCTGCTCACATTTTTCTACCGCTACATGAAGGAGTTGATCGATGCTGGATACATCTATATCGCTCAGCCACCCCTTTACAAGGTTACGAAGAGCAAGCAGATCATGTATGCGTATAACGACGCCGAGTTACAGCGCCTTCAGGAACAGATAGGAAAAACGGGTGTAGAGATTCAGCGCTATAAAGGTCTCGGTGAAATGAATGCGGAGCAGTTGTGGGACACGACGATGGATCCCGAAACACGAACATTGCTGCAGGTTTCGATGGAAGATGCGATGGAGGCAGATGCCACTTTTAGCTTGCTCATGGGGGACAAAGTTGAGCCTCGACGCGAATTTATTGACGAACACGCAAAGTACGTTCGCAACCTCGATATTTAATTGCAATAGAAGGAGCGTATGATATTTGGCTAGTAACGGAAAGGTTGTACCTGTAGATATCAGCTCTGAGTTGCGTACATCGTTTATCGATTACGCGATGAGCGTCATTATAAGCCGAGCGCTTCCTGACGTGCGCGACGGATTGAAGCCTGTCCACCGCCGGATCATCTATGCCATGTTGGAACTTGGCATGACACCTGACAAACCATATAAGAAGTCGGCACGGGTTGTTGGTGACGTATTAGCAAAGTACCACCCGCACGGGGACACTGCGGTATATGATGCGCTCGTTCGACTGGCGCAAGATTTTTCAACGCGTTATCTACTCGTCGATGGACACGGCAACTTCGGTAGCGTCGATGGTGACGCAGCGGCGGCTATGCGCTATACAGAGTCGCGCATGGCCGCGCTTGCATTGGAGTTAGTACGTGACATCAACAAAGAAACCGTTGATTTTGTCCCCAACTATGATGAGAGCGAAAAAGAACCCGCTGTACTGCCATCTCGTTTTCCGAATCTGCTGGTTAACGGATCATCTGGAATCGCTGTCGGTATGGCTACTAACATGCCACCGCACAACCTCGTCGAAGTGATCGATGGTGTTGTGATGATGATCGACAATCCGCATGTCACCGTCGAGGATCTGATGACTGTTATCAAGGGACCAGATTTCCCCACAGCGGGGATTATTCTGGGCCGTGATGGCATTCGAAAGGCTTACGAAACCGGGCATGGCAGCATCACGATTCGCGCGGTTAATGAGATTGAGGAAGCGTCGAACGGGAAGATGCGAATCATCGTTACAGAGTTGCCGTACCAGGTCAATAAAGCGAAGCTCATCGAGAAAATCGCTGAGCTGGCCAGAGATAAAAAGATCGATGGGATTACGGATCTAAGAGATGAAAGCGATCGGCGGGGTATGCGCATCGTTATAGAACTGCGACGAGACGTGCGCCCACAGGTTGTCTTAAATAATTTGTACAAACACACGCCGATGCAAACGACATTTGGCGTCAACTCACTTGCGTTAGTTCATGGTCAGCCCCGTGTGCTCAGCCTGCGGGATCTTTTGTTTTACTATTTGGAGCATCAAAAAGAGGTTATCGTTCGGCGAACGAAGTATGATTTGCGACGGGCAGAAGCAAGAGCTCATATCCTCGAAGGTTTACTCATCGCGCTGGATCATATGGACCAAGTCATCGCCTTGATTCGCGCGTCCGCGACGCCTGATGAAGCTAGAACAGGATTAATGGCCAATTTTCAACTATCAGAAGAGCAAGCGCAAGCGATTTTGGATATGCGCCTGCAACGCCTGACAGGCTTGGAACGTGAAAAAATTGACAACGAATATCGTGAACTTGGCCGCATGATCGAGACGTATCGGGCTATTTTAGCTGATGAAGGGCTCATACTAGGCGTGATTCGAAAAGAAATTCTCGAACTGCGAGATAAATTTGGAGATGATCGGCGCACCCGTATCGTAGCAGCAGAAGGTGAATTCAATGAGGCTGATTTGATTCAAGAGCAGGAGATCGTGATTACGATTACTCATGCTGGATATATTAAACGGCAGCCTGCCGCAACCTACCGCAGTCAACGGCGTGGCGGACGAGGCATCACGGCTATGGGTACGAAAGAGGAAGATTTTGTCGAGCATCTATTTATTACATCGTCGCACAATAATTTATTATTTTTCACCAATCGAGCGAAAGTGTATCGCTTAATGGCTTACGAAATTCCTGAATTCAGCCGGACGGCAAAAGGTGTGCCGATCATCAACCTGATCAATATTGAGCAAGGTGAGAAGATCTCCGCTGTCATACCTGTGAGTGAAGACGATCTGCAAAGCGACAACTTATTCTTGTTTACGGCTACGCACCATGGGATTGTAAAGAAAACGTCCTTGAGTGCATTTTCGAATATCCGTAAAGTGGGACTCATCGCCTTAGGTCTGCGCGAAGATGATGAACTCATCGGAGTACGGTTGACTGATGGTGAGCAGGAAATCATCATGGGGACGAGGCAAGGTATGTCGATTCGCTTCCCAGAGTCGGATGTGCGGCCGATGGGCCGCACGGCGTCGGGAGTAAAGGGGATAACGCTCGATGATGAGGACGTGGTGATTGACATGGATATCGTGCAATCTGACGCCACCGTTCTTGTCGTGACCTCTAAGGGATTCGGCAAGCGCACTTCAATCGACGATTACAGAACCCAGTCGCGCGGCGGGAAAGGGATTAAGACACTCAATGTCACAAACAAACGGGGCGTTGTTGTAGGCCTCAAGATTGTTCATGATTCTGAGGATCTTATGATCATCACCACGGCTGGCGTAGTTATTCGGCTACACATTGATGGCATCTCATTGATTGGACGTAATACGCAAGGCGTTCGCTTAATCGCCCTGAGTGATGACAATGACTCAGAAGTCAGCACGGTCGCAAGAGTCGCGTCTGGTGATGACTCCGTGGAAGAGGAGTAGGCAGCGTTGCAACGAAGCGGGACTGTTTCGGTGCTTAAGTAGTAGATCTGGGAAGTATACCAGACCATGGCTGCAGAGGGCCGAAAAGGCGGCGTAGGACGAAGGCATTGTTCCACGTGAAAACTTACTTGCCTCGTGTTGCAATGCCCCTTATGCCTGCTAATTTGACCGATAACACTGTGTTTTAGGAAATGGCCACTGCGGGATAAGGTGGCCATTTCGTTTGTATTATAGGTTTCATGATCCACAAACGACGGGTTCCCTTGGATATCCCCCACATCCTAAAAAATCCAGTATAAAAGGTGTTGACACACGATTATAGGCATGATATATTACTACTTGTCGCCGCGAGAGCGACGGCGAGAAACGAAAGAAACAGACAGCAACAAAACGA
>JAKACU010000070.1 GCA_021821185.1 Bacillota bacterium | reverse complement strand
TCCTTCGAGCCCCCACCTCACCCAAACTTCGCGACATGCGTTAGCGTGTTTCGCGATGAATGCGGTGACCGTTGCAATGCTTGCAAAACTTCTTGAATTCGACACGATCGGGGTTGTTCTTCTTGTTCTTGATCGACGTGTAATTGCGTTGTTTGCAATCTACACAAGCGAGCGTGATCGTTACGCGCATCAAATACACCTCCCCAAATGAGACGATAACATTAAAACACTCTATCACATGGGTTTAGGAGTGTCAACTCGTGAAACCACGCGTGGTGTGAAACCAGGCGTGTTAACTTCAATCACTACATGAGCCTATCTTCAAGGTACTTTTCCAGTTTGCGTTTCACCCGTTGCAGGGCATTGTCAATCGACTTGACATGTCGGCAAAGATCAACCGCTATCTCTTGATAGGATCGCCCGTCAAGATAAAGCACAAGGACGTTACGCTCCAGTTCACTGAGCAGTTCTGTCATTTTATACTCAATGTCTGAGAATTCTTCCTGGTTAATCATGAGCTCTTCAGGATCGGAAACTTTTGCGCCGCCAATCACGTCCATGAGCGTGCGATCCGAGTCCTCATCATATATAGGCTTGTCCAGTGATATATAGGAGTTTAGCGGAACGTGCTTTTGTCTCGTAGCCGTTTTGATGGCGGTGATAATTTGTCTTGTGATGCACAATTCAGCAAATGCTTTAAATGAGGCTAATTTATCATCTCGAAAATCACGAATGGCTTTATAAAGTCCGATCATACCTTCTTGCACGATATCTTCACGATCGGCGCCGATCAGAAAATAGGAGCGGGCTTTTCCCCGCACAAACGCCTTGTATTTCTGAATGAGAAACTCCAATGCGTCGTCGTCGCCAAACCGCACACGTTCAACCAATTGCTCGTCGGGAATGTCTTCCATGTCGCGGTCCTGTATACGGACCCATAACTCCGTAGCCACCATTTTCCCCCCGAGACTGCGATATTGACTTATGTGAAACTAGTATACATGATTGATTCTTTCATGGTCAATGAGCCAAATCAATAGAATGAAAGGGTTATCATAGCGGTAGATGGCGAATCAGGACTAATAAACCCTCACTGTGCTGGAAAGATCGCCAAGACGTTAGCGAGACGCCGCAGCTTGGGAGAGCGTAGGGGAGCATTAGCCAGCTTTTCCGACGTATCTACCCTATACACGATTCAACTGATGTATTAACCGAATTAACAGGCCTATGGACGTCCAGAAGTCCATAATGAGGTACCAGACACCCTATAAGCCGATAAATCCAGCTTGATTAGCCCAGGATTCTTAAAATCTGGGCGAATAACCGGGATAATCCCACTAAAATCCTAGCAACACCATCTCACGATGGACCTCGAAGACACATATAGGAAAAGGCTACCGCCTACGGCGATAGCCCCTGTCCACTTCAAGATAACTTAGTACCCTCCACGCGAACGTTGTCGCACGACTTCATACAGTAAAACCCCTGTTGCAACACCAGCATTTAGCGAATCCACCTGGCCGTGCATCGGTAATTTAACGAGCATATCACAGCGTTCCGCAGTCAAGCGAGCCAGGCCTTCTCCTTCATTGCCAATCACAAGAACCGTCGGCATGGTGAAATCTGCCTGCCAATGAAAGGTCGGAGCTTTCGCATCGGCGCCCACAAGCCAAAATCCCGCCTCTTTCAAAGCATCGATAGCTTGTGAAAGATTGACCACACGAGCGACTTCGACATGTTCAAGAGCGCCTGCCGAAGCTTTCGCCACCGTTCCCGTCAACGGCACCGCGCGACGTTTCGGGATAATTACACCTGACGCGCCTGCTGCATCAACCGACCTTAGAATCGATCCCAAGTTATGCGGGTCCTCAATGCCGTCAAGCATGACGAGAAGTGCAGGTTTTTTCTTTAACGCAATGGCAATAAGTTCATCAAGTTCCATATATTCTTTAGCTGCAACGTATGCTACAACGCCTTGGTGATTGCCATGTTGTGTAATCTCATCAAGTTTTGCGCGCGGAACAGTCTGCACGACCACAGATTGTTCCTTAGCACGATGAATAATTTCCGAGAAACTCCCACCTGATGCATTGTCTTGCACCAAGAGCTTATTGAGTTCACGCTCACCTTTTAAGGCTTCCATCACCGCGCGCCGGCCAAGAATAAAATCGTTTTGGTCTACTTGAGACGCCGCTGCAACACTAGTGCGACTTTGTGCTCGATCGTCCCGCTTATACGATTCGCGCTTACGCCCGCGGCTATCCCACGTGTCTGTCCGTTTTCTGCTATCGCCGCGCGGTGCCAATCGGCTATCGGATGATCGCACAGCATCACCACGACTTGTCCGATCAAAGCGAGGCTGGCGATCCCCATAGGTACGTGCCCCAAAGCCTGCACGATCGCTACTAGAATCGTCTCGTCTTACGCGATTTGTGCTCGAGGAACGATCGGTACCCGATGGACGTTCTGCGCGTGGCGCACGGTCGCCAAAGCCCCCACGATTCCCAGAGCTTGACCCACGATCGCTACGATCACGATCACTACGCGGTCCGTGGTCACCACCATCGCTACGCGGACCACGTTCTGCACGCTCGCCGCGTGAACCACGTGCACCGTAACCGTCACGACTGCCATACCCATCACGACTGCCACGCTCGTCGCGCGAACCGCCAAAACCTGTCGAACGCGAACTTGTTGCTGATGACCTGCGCCCCATGGGCCTTACCATTTTTCTTACCATGAACACTCTCCTAGGCTTGTTGTGGTACATCTAAAAGCCAACCAATGACTTCCTTCAATCGTGCTTCTTGCTGCGACATATAAAGATACCCAAAGAGCGCCTCAAGTCCTGTGCTCGCCCGATAGTCTGCCACTTTAGCGTTTTTGGGAATCGAACCTGACTTTGCGTTGCGACCTTTACGCACAACGTCGCGTTCACGGTCAGTCAAGCGTTCAATCACAGCATATAACCGATCCGCCTGCGCCTGCGCCCGCACCATGGCAACCGCTCGTGTATGCAGGCGATGCGGTAATCTTTCACCTGCCATCACGAGGCTCGTACGCACTTCCAATTCCCATACAGTATCACCAATATAAGCCAAAGCAAGCGGAGCTAAACGAAACGACTCTTCCTCCGTCATCATCGTTCCCTCCACCAGCGAATACCTTGCGAAGTATCTTCCATACGAATACCAAGTTCTTGCAAATTTTGGCGCAGGGCATCTGCCTTGGCAAAGTTCCTTTGCTTTCTCGCCTCTTCGCGCTCAGTAATCAGTGCTTGAATTGATGCATCGGAGTCATCGCTTTCCTCTTGCAAGAGGCCAAGCAAGGACAACCATTCGGCGAGTTTTTGTTCATACGAGCGAAGACCGAGCATTGAAACCTCACCGTCATGCATGTATTGATTTGCGTCGCGGACCAGATCGAATAGTACACCGATAGCATCGCCCGTGTTCATGTCATCGTCCATAGCGTCAACAAATCGTGTTTGAAACGAATCAAAGTTTAGCCCTTCGCCCGGAGCAAGAAATTCATCTTGTTGCCGCATCCGCAGGTAATCCTGACAAGTATCAACGCGTCTGAGTGCAGACACCATCTGACTCATCACATCATCCGAATAATTGATCGGGCTACGATAATGCGCCGAAAGCAAAAATAAACGTAACGCGCGCGGATCATAGCGCTTGACAAGATCGTGGACAAAGATACTGTTGCCAAGCGACTTAGACATTTTCTCGTTGTTGATATTGATATACCCATTGTGCATAAAATATTTGGCCAACGGTTCTCCAAGCAACGCTTCGCTTTGGGCAATCTCATTTTCATGATGGGGAAATAACAAATCGTGCCCACCGCCATGAATATCGATGTGATCACCGAGATACTTTTGAATCATCGCCGAACATTCGATATGCCAGCCCGGACGCCCCTGTCCCCATGGGCTGTCCCAAGAAGGTTCATCAGGCTTCGCCGCTTTCCACAACGTAAAATCAAGACCATCACGCTTTTTATCCGTTACATCGATGCGACTACCTGCCTGTAGATCCTCTAAGGATTGCCCTGACAACTTCCCATAGTCGCAAAAACGGCGCGTTGCAAAAAGCACGTCCCCATCCGCTTCATAAGCATATCCTGCATCGACTAAACCTACGATAAAGGCGATAATCTCTTGCATGGTGTCGGTCACACGCGGATGCACATCCGCTTTCTCGATGCCAAGCAATTGTGCATCTTGAAAATACGCATCGATATACTGCGATGCGACATCGTGGACTGTGGAATCAAGCTCACCAGCGCGTTTGATCAGCTTATCATCCACATCGGTGAAATTTTGGACAAAGCGCACCGTATACCCGCGATAGCGAAAATATCGACGAACCATATCAAATACAACGAACGCCCGTGCATTGCCAATGTGAAAATAATTATACACAGTTGGCCCACAGGAGTAGATCCGCACAACACCCGGTTGGATTGGGACAAACGGCTCCTTTTGTCCCGTCATGCTGTTATACAGTTGGATAGCCACGCGTGTTGCCCTCCTAGTTTCTAACCTCTGCCAGTTGCGTTTCCAATTGGTTAAGCCTTCGTTCAAGATCTTGGATACGATCTTGCATCAGACTCTGTTGATCGCTTACAGGGTCTGGCAAATTGGTTTGATCTAAGTCATCCACACGCCGTCCATCAAGCACAACCACGCGCGCAGGAATACCTACCACCGTGGAATTACATGGGACCGAACGCAAAACAACAGATCCAGCACCGATCTTTGCGTAATCACCAATCGTTAACGACCCAAGGATCTTGGCGCCCGTAGCAATCAAGACGTGGCTTCCTACCGTAGGGTGGCGCTTCCCCTTCTCCTTGCCTGTACCACCAAGCGTCACACCTTGATAGATCGTCACATAGTCCCCAATCACGGCCGTCTCGCCAATGACCACTCCAGTTCCATGGTCAATGAAAAGACATCGCCCGATCACGGCTCCGGGATGTATCTCGATATTGGTCAAAAAGCGAGCGAACTGTGAAATGACACGAGCCAGTGTAAACCATTTGTGTTTATACAGCGCATGAGCAAGCCGGTACAACCATACTGCGTGTAATCCTGAGTACGTGAGCCATACTTCAAAAGAAGAATGCGCCGCCGGATCCATCTCGCGAATAAAGCGAATATCTTCTTTCATCGAACGCAGCCACTTGAGCATGGTTACCCTCCTCTACCATACGGAAAACCGCCTCCAGCCATCGCCAGAGACGGCGTCAAGCCGCAGTATCACCGATCGATTTGGAATTCATTGTACCGCACTTATTGTAGAAACTCCATAGCCGATTGCACCCGATAAACGACGCGCTCTTGACCAAGCAGCGCGATCGTGCGTGCAAGATCCCGTCCATGAAGTTGCCCTGTTGTCGCCGCGCGTACAGGCATGAACAGATTTTTTCCTTTTATCCCGGTCTGGACTTGAACCCCATGCAAGATTTCTTTCACATCTGGCGCATCAAAAGATGGTGCAGTTTGCACAGCAGCAAGTAAAGCAGCAAGCACCTTTTGCACGTCGCCAGATTCACCACTTGTAAGCAGGGCTTTAGCATCAGGTTCAAACGGTGCATGCAATTGTAAAAGCGTTTGTCCCTCCGTAAGAATCTGACTGAGGTTCGACACTTGATCCTGATATAAAGAGATCAACTCAAGTACAAAGGCATCATCACGTACATAGGGTTGCTCCGTTTCTAACGGTTGTAACAGATCTCGCATCATCGGCAATAAACTTTGTGGGTCGGCTTGCTTTAGATAGTTCCCATTCATCCAATCCAACTTTGCCGAGTCAAAAAATGCTCCGCTTTTGCTAACATGATCCAATGAAAATTGTGCCACCAATTCATCATGGCTTAAAATTTCTTCTTCTGTCGTCGGAGACCACCCAAGTAATCCCAAGAAATTAAACAACGCTTGTGGCAGATACCCTGATGCACGATATTGTTCAATAAATTGAATGATCGATTCATCACGTTTACTGAGTTTCTTGCCATTTGGCCCCAGAATGAGCGATACATGACCAAATAACGGTAAACTCCATCCGAACGCTTCATAGATGAGAATTTGCCGCGGCGTATTGGAAATATGCTCCTCACCACGAATCACGTGTGTTATCTCCATCAGATGATCGTCCACCGTGCAAGCAAAGTTGTACGTTGGAATACCGTTTGACTTGACAATCACAAAGTCCCCACCAACGCCCGCAGATTCAAACGACATCGGCCCTCGAATCAAATCCTCAAACACGATCGTACGATCATCAGGAACACGAAACCGCAACACAGGAAGACGTCCTTCTTGCAGATGGTGTTCCCTTTGTTCTTTCGTGAGATGACGGCACTTACCCGAATAATGAGGCATCTCTCCGTGCGCAAGTGCATGCTCTCGTTCTTGCTGCAACTCATCTTCGCTGCAGAAACACGGATAGACGAAACCTTCTGCTTGTAACTTTGTCACGTGCTCGGTATAGATGTCCAGGCGCTCCGTACAATAATAAGGACCGTATGTGCCGCCTTGAAACGCGCCCTCATCCCATGTGATACCTAGCCAACGCAAGCTGTCCGCAAACTCTTGCGCCGCTGCTTCCACATGACGCCCCAAATCGGTATCTTCAATGCGCAATAAAAAAGTACCTTGATGATGTTTCGCATATAAATAATTGAATAAAGCCGTGCGCGCCCCACCAATATGTAAATGGCCTGTCGGGCTTGGCGCAAATCGTAATCGTACCGTCATCATGTCACCATCCTATTTTTCAAGCAACAAGGCTACCGCTTGACAAGCGATGCCTTCCTCACGACCAACGAAACCCATCTTCTCCATCGTTGTCGCCTTGATACTTACACAGGTGATATCAACCGCTAAAACTTGCGCAATCAAGTGTATCATTTGCGCTTTAAATGGGGCAACCTTCGGCTTTTGTGCCATCAGCATGAGATCAACATTACCCACGCGGTACCCTTTTTGCTCCAATAATATCACCACATGCCTAAGCAATTCGACACTCGAGATGCCTTTATATCGATCATCGGTGTCAGGAAAATGATCGCCAATGTCCCCCAACGCAGCCGCCCCCAATAGAGCGTCCATCAAGGCGTGCAAAAGCACATCCGCATCTGAATGACCAAGTAAGCCCACATCACAGGGAATCTCAATTCCGCCAAGCACCAATTTCCTTCCAGGCACTAAGCTGTGTACATCGAAACCCAGTCCTACTCGCATTTTCTTCCCTCCCACAGCCGCAAATACATAGCATCACCAGGTTCCGTAATCTTGACGTTTAACGCTGACCCACGCACCACATCCACGCGATGACCCAATCGAGCCACTAATGCCGTATCATCAGTACCATGAAAACCTTCACGCATCGCCTGTACGTGCGCAGCCAACAGCCATTCATGCAAAAAAACCTGTGGCGTTTGTACTTGCCACAAAGAGTCGCGAGGCACCGCTTCGGTAATGGCCTCGTCATCCGTTCGTACAAGCGTATCTCGTACGGGGTAGCCCAACGTCGCGGCCCCAGTAATGCGCGCACGCTTTACGACGGCAGCGATATCATCCTTGTCGATAAATGGGCGTGCTGCATCGTGCACAGCAACAAATTTCCGCTTCGCAACCCGAATACCATGAAAGACAGACTCCTGGCGATCACTTCCGCCTGTGACGATTCGACAGCATGATTTTGGGACGCCAGAAGCCTGTAGTATCCGTGCTGTAGCTTCCACGTCGTCCGGATGCACGACGACAATCAGCGAATCAGCACCAAAAACGAGCAATCGCGATAAGGTATAGACAAATAACGGTTGATTCTCTATAGGTATCCACTGTTTTTTCATCTTTGCTTGCATGCGGGTTCCCGAACCTGCAGCCATGATCACAAAATCGATATCAGTATACGATAAAACGTGATCGATAACGCCCCACTCCCCTGAAAAACCGGGCCACAAAAAGTGACCCGGCTCCCTACAGTTTGTCCCACATCATCATGCAAGGACTCGACCTTATAGGCTTATAACGCTCTTTCCAGTGCCTTCGGTTTGGCAAAAATCATCCGACCAGCAGATGTTTGCAAAACACTCGTGACAAGCACGTCAAGACGATGCCCAATGTACTCGCGACCGCCTTCAATCACGATCATCGTCCCATCGTCCAAATAACCAATGCCTTGCCCAAATTCTTTACCGTCTTTAATCACCATGACAACAATCTCTTCACCAGGAAGAACCACAGGTTTTACCGCATTGGCCAAGTCATTGATGTTCAGTACTGTCACACCTTGCAATTCGCATACTTTGTTTAAGTTGAAATCATTGGTGACCACTTTACCATCGATGTTTTTTGCCAGTCGGACGAGTTTGCTGTCCACTTCAGCGATATCTTCAAAGTCAATCTCAAGCACCTGAACCTTGACTTTGAGTTCCTTTTGAATACGATTTAGGATGTCGAGACCGCGGCGGCCACGGTTGCGCTTTAGCACATCAGAGCTGTCTGCGATATGTTGCAATTCTTCCAAGACAAACGTAGGAATGACAATCACACCATCAAGAAAGCCGGTTTGTACAATATCAGCGATACGACCATCGATAATGACGCTTGTATCAAGAATCTTGGCATCCCCTGAGCGTTTCTCAGGAGCCGAAGCGTTATTTTTACCACGCTCACGGTCCCTGCCTCGAGAAAGCACCGCGGGCAAAAAAGAGAAGATCTCTTCACGTCGCGAGAAAAAGATGCGAAACCCAAGATACCCAAGCAAAATCGATGCGAAAAATTGCACATACACCCCGACAACGGGGATGTAGCCAATCGCTGGTGTCAGTAAAAACGCCACAACTAGCCCAACGATAAAACCGATCACACCGGAAACAAGATCAACAAGGGGGGTCTTGATCAACCGGTCTTCCAACCACCGAAACCATAAGACGAATGGGTTCGCCAATAGCGCCGCCAAAAACAGGCC